>JAJXZM010000210.1 GCA_021780055.1 Acidobacteriota bacterium | reverse complement strand
TCCGTTATGACGATCTGCTCTTTTTCCTTGGTAGGGCGCTCGATCGCCGCCTTGGCCCGCATGGTGAACTGCCCGCGCCCGGTTTCGTATGCCGACTTGATTCCGCTTCGGCCGTAGATGTAGGCGCCCGTCGGGAAGTCCGGTCCGGGAACAAGCTTCAGGACCTCGTCGAGCGTCGCGGTGGGTTTCTCGATCAGCAGGATGGTAGCGTTGATGACCTCGGTCAGGTTGTGCGGCGGAATTTTGGTCGCCATGCCGACGGCAATACCGTCCGACCCGTTGATCAGCAGATTGGGCGCCCGCGTGGGCAGAACCAGCGGCTCTTCCGTGGACTCATCAAAATTGGGAATAAAGTCCACCGTGTCCTTTGCAATGTCCGACAGCAACTCTTCGGCCAACGGCTTCAACTTGCATTCGGTGTACCGGTAGGCGGCGGCGGGGTCGCCGTCAATCGACCCGAAGTTTCCCTGACCGTCAATCAGCGGGTAGCGAAGGTTGAAGTCCTGCGCCATACGGACCAGCGCGTCATAAACGGCGGAATCTCCGTGCGGGTGGTACTTCTTGATGACTTCGCCCACCACGCCGGCGCACTTGGTGTAGCGCTTGTCGGAGGTCATCCCTTCCTTATGCATGGCGTACAGGATGCGCCGGTGGACCGGCTTCAGCCCGTCGCGCACGTCAGGCAGCGCGCGCCCGATGATCACGCTCATCGCGTAATCGAGATACGATTTCCGCATCTCGTCTTCAATGTTTACAGGCACCTCGTTCGAAGGCCTGATCAGTTCCTGGTCACCCATAACTCAACTTTCCTTTACTTGCCGTCCGGTTTTCGGCGGGTTAAATATCAAGATTCTTCACGTCCAGGGCGTTCTGCTCGATGAACGCGCGGCGCGGTACCACGGCATCGCCCATCAGGATCGTAAAGATCTCTTCGGCCTCGGTGCGGTCCTCGATCTTGACCTGCAGCATGGTCCGCCGTTCGGCGTCCATCGTAGTTTCCCACAGTTGGTCGGGATTCATTTCTCCCAACCCCTTAAATCGCTGGACAGTAAACGCCTTCTTGCCAAGCGACATGATGTGTTCCAGTAATTCCTTCCGATCCTCAATGGTGAGCTGGTTTCCGTTGTTTGAAACCAGGAAGGGCGGCTTGTCAAGAGAGTGGATACGCCGGTGCAAGTCGAGTAGTCGTTTGTAGTCAGCGCTTGAGACCACGTCCCAATCAATCACGCGCTCACTGAGGTTTTCACTCCAGAAGACCAGCGTATAGAGGTTGTGTTCTTCGTCGAGCTTGATTTCCGTCTTGAACCCTTCCTCCTTCAGGTCTTTCGCCACCTGCTGCAGCTTTTCCTGGCCCTCGAGTTCCGCCTTCTTTGCGAGCTCCGCGCGAAGCAGGGAATCAACAGGCCGCGGATCGGCCATGCGCTTTTCCAGTTTGTCAAAGAGCTCGATGTACTCGCCCAGCGCCACCAGAAAGTTGGTCAGTTCACCGCCCTGCAACCGGACCTTGTTCTTGCCCTCACCCGTCTCGACCGCGTGGTCTTCCGTGGCGCGGCGCAGCACCTCGCGACGGAATTCTTTCTCGTCGTGGATATACTTGGTGCTCTTCCCTTTCTTGATCAGGTAAAGAGGTGGTTGGGCGATGTAGATGTGGCCGCGCTCGACCAGTTCCGGCATCTGCCGGTAAAAGAAGGTCAGCAAAAGCGTGCGGATATGCGATCCGTCGATGTCGGCGTCAGTCATGATGATGACTTTGGAGTAGCGCAGCTTGGTAATGTCAAAATCGTCCTTGCCGATTCCTGTGCCCAGCGCCGTAATCAGCGCGCGAATTTCCTCGTGTCCCAGCATTTTGTCGAAGCGGGCTTTCTCAACGTTCAGGATTTTTCCCCGCAAAGGGAGGATGGCCTGGTAGCGGCGGTCGCGCCCCATTTTGGCCGAGCCGCCGGCCGAATCTCCCTCGACCACAAAAATTTCGCAACGTTCAGGATCTTTTTCCTGGCAATCCGCCAGCTTGCCGGGGAGCCCGCCGGAATCGAGCGCCCCTTTGCGGCGGGTAAGTTCGCGCGCCTTGCGAGCGGCCTCGCGGGCGCGGGCGGCGTCAATCGCCTTGGCGCAAATCTTGCGGCCCACCGTGGGATTTTTCTCGAACATCTCCATCAATTTCTCGTAGACAAAACTTCCTACCGCGCTCTGAATGTCGCTGTTCAGCTTACCCTTGGTCTGGCCTTCAAATTGCGGCTGCGGCAACTGAACGCTGATGACGGCCACAAGGCCCTCGCGCACATCTTCGCCGGTGAGGTTGTCCTTCACGTCCTTGAACAGGTTCTGGTTCTGGCCAAACTGGTTGATGGCGCGGGTCAGGCCGGACCGGAATCCGGAAAGATGGGTTCCTCCATCCACGGTATTTATGTTGTTGGCGAAGGTGAAGACGTTCTCTGCGTAGCCATCATTGTATTGGAGTGCGAACTCGACATGCATGTCGTCCTTGTCGGCCTCAGCGAAAATCGGCACGGGGTGAAGCGTTTCCTTGTTTCTATTCAGGTGCTTCACGAACTCGGCGATTCCGCCACTGTAACGGAATTCCGTCTCTTTATTGTTCCGCTCGTCTATTAAAACGATTGTGAGACCCTTATTCAGGAAGGACAGTTCGCGCAGCCGCTGCGACAGAGTGTCGTGATTAAACTCGATAGTAGGAAAAATGGTGGCATCAGGCAGAAAAGTGATTTTTGTTCCACGGCGGGTCGTTTTGCCTGCCTGCTTCAATGGGCTGGTGGGTTTTCCGAAAGCGTAAGACTGCTCCCATGTATATCCGTCGCGCCAGATTTCCAGTTCCAGCCATTCCGCCAGGGCGTTGACGACAGAGACTCCGACCCCGTGCAAACCGCCTGAAACCTTATAGCTCTTGGTATCGAATTTTCCTCCGGCGTGCAGCACCGTCATCACAACTTCAGCTGCGGATTTTCCCTCTTCCTTGTGCATATCAACCGGGATTCCGCGGCCGTTATCGGTCACCGTCACCGAATTATCGCTATGCACTGTGACTTCAACGCGGTCGCACTCGCCCGCAAGGGCTTCGTCTACAGAGTTGTCGACCACTTCCCACACCAGATGATGCAAGCCGGTGGGCCCGGTTGAGCCGATATACATTGCCGGCCTTTTGCGCACCGCATCAAGGTCCCGAAGGACCTTAATACTAGTTGCGTCGTAGGTGTTGTTTTCCACCTCTAGCCCCTGTTTAGAATTGCTCACTCGATATTCCTCCATCCCCTGGGGACTGACCTGGCCTCACGTCGCAACGCCCGCGGTAAGACGATCTTTTCAATCAGCCCCGTACGACTAAAGACTGCCTATTTGCTCCCGAATTCATCCTTACTTCCTTCCATGGTGCCGAAATCAGAATTCAGGGAAATGCCTAGAGATTTCCGCGTTGAAGGCTGGCAATTGGACTTGTGAAAAGCGGGAACAAACAAATTGAATACCACTACACCCTCATGGGCATCACAACATAACGGTAGCGGAACGCCTCTTCTTCACCCGAGCGCAGTTGCCCCGCGCTCTGTTCATCTTTTAATTCGAGACGGATCTTGCCTCCGTCATCAACGACATTCAGGAAGTCCAGCAGGTACTCATAGTTAAATCCCACCTGCATGGGATCGCCACTGTACTGGATCTCCAGCACTTCCTGAGCTTCTCCAAACTCACCGCTCGATGAGGAGATTTCCATCTGACCTTCGCCAAGTTTCACACGGATAGCCCTGGATCGCTGATCGGCCAGCAGTGCCACGCGCCGGATGGCCGCTAAGAACTCGCTTTTATCAATCTCAATAACGAGTTTATTTTCCCGTGGCAACACGGCCTCGTAGTTCGGAAACTGTCCTGTCAGCATCCTGGAAATCAGAATGCGGTGGCCCATTGAAAAATAGAGATGGCTTTCATCTTTTGACAGCCCGACTTTGGCGTCCTCTTCAGCTTCAGCCAGAAGCCGCTGTAATTCCGCCATTGCTTTTTTCGGAATCAAGATTCTTAACTCGTTTTTGAGACCGGCCACTTCCAGGTCACGCTCAATCAGAGCCAGGCGATGTCCGTCAGTGGCAACCATGGCCACGTTATCCGGCTTAAGGATCATCAAGGCGCCATTCAGCGTGTAGCGGGATTCTTCACTGGAAATCGAGAAGATTGTCCTTTTGATCATGGTAGAAAGCACATCAGCCGGCAACGAAACAAGGGCATCCGGAAGTGCCGGCAATGTGGGATAGTTATCCTTTGCCATTCCTACCAGTTTGAATGATGCGCGTTCGCAAGTGAGCTGAACCCAGTGGTTTTCCAGTAGTTTGAGCTTGATTTCTTTTTCAGGCAACGACCGCACAATCTCAATCAAGCGTTTTGCGGGAATGGTACCCGACCCTTCTTTTTTGATCTTGGCAGAACATCCGCAGCAAATGCCAAGCTCCAGATCCGTAGCGCTGATACGAAGTGAGGAATCTCCTGCTTCCAGGAGAAGGTTAGAGAGAATTGGAATAGTGGTCTTCTTTTCAACAACACCTTGAGTAAGGTTCAATTCTTTCAGGAGGAGGCTCTTTTCTACTGAGAGTTCCATTATCTCAATTTCCTTCTATATAGAGTCTTAATAGTAGGGGCTGTGGACTTGTGGAAAACATCGAAACCCCTCTACTGACGCCTACTGGCGTTACTGCTCAACTGTGGATACCTTCTCTCTTTCTGTGGCCCGCTGTGCATGTTTCCGCCGCGCTTGGCGATTCACAACCCTTTTCGGAGCGAGGCTGTTGAAAATCCCATAACTCTAGCTCAATGAGTCCTTAAGCTTGTTGAGAAGCCTGTTTAAATCTCTGTCAGCTTTCCTCAACTGGTCAATCTTCTGTATTGAATGCAGGACCGTCGTATGGTGTTTGCCGCCGAATTCCCTTCCGATCTGCGGCAGCGAAGCCGGTGTTAATTCCTTTGAAAGGTACATGGCGACCTGCCGGGGAAAAGCGATCGCGTGACTGTTGTCTTTGGCTTTTAACTGCGTCAGGGACAATCCGTATTCTTGGCAGACCAGGCGCTGGATATGCTCGATGGAAACACGCCGCTGCTCGAGGTCGAGAATACTTTTCAGGACCTGCTGCGCCATCGGAAGAGAGATTTCGGCCCCCGTCAGCGACGAATACGCAATCAGGCGGGTCAAAGCCCCTTCCAGGTCCCGGATGCTTGTCTTGATCCGGGTTGCAATAAACTCGCCCACCGTCTCCGGCAGTTCGACTCCCTGGTCTTCGCTTTTCTTGGCAAGAATCGCGCGCTTAGTCTCCGTGTCCGGAGGCTGAAGGTCTGCCGTCAGTCCCCACGCAAACCGCGAACGCAGGCGTTCTTCAAGGCCGGGAATATCCTTCGGCGGTTGGTCGCTTGAGATGACCACCTGCTTCTGGGCCTCGTAGAGGGTGTTGAACGTGTGGAAGAACTCTTCCTGAGTTCGCTCCTTGCCGGCAATGAATTGGATGTCGTCCATCAGCAGCACATCTACGTTCCGGTACTTGTCGCGAAACGAGACCATGCGGTCATACCGCAGCGAGTTGATCACGTCGTTCGTGAAAGCCTCGGAAGAAACGTAAGCCAGGCGCAGGTCCCGCTGGCGCTGCTTCATCAGGTGTCCCACGGCCTGCATCAGGTGGGTTTTGCCCAACCCCACTCCGCCGTAGAGAAAGAGCGGATTGTAGGCTTTGGCGGGTGTTTCCGCCACGGCACGCGCCGCGGCGTGCGCAAACTGGTTGCAGGAACCCACCACAAACGTGTCGAACGTATAGCGGGCGTTCAACTGGTGATCAACCGATTCAAAATCAAGCTTGCCCTGCTGCGGCTTTGCTTCACCATTTCCAGGCGATTTCTTCTCCGGCACCAATTCCATCTCATACCGGATCCCATTAAACCCCAATCGGAGCTTTTCCAGCGCTTCCTGAATGCCGGCATTGTAATGCTCCTGGATCCACTCCAGAAATTCCTGGTTGGGAACCCGAACCACCAGTGTTTCACCTTCCGAGCGGCTATAGCGGGTCGGCTTGAGCCACGTCTGGTAGCTTTGGGGATTGACCTTCGTCTTGAGGTAATTCAGAACTTCCTGCCAGGCATTCATAGACGTGTTGGTTGAAACAAAAGCCCGCAAGCCGGTCCCCTTGCGCCAGCGCAAACAGACCCCCATACCACTACCTTGCGTGTTCCGAGGGTCCCCGTTCTGCGGCCATTTTCCCCGGATTCTTTCCTTGCTCTGTAAGCGTTAGAGTATCTCGAAGCGGGCTTCACTGCAATGCCGATAACGGCAACTTTCAATCGATTAGTTTAGCACAGATATACACCTAATTCCACACAGTCTTTCCTTTTTGGAATGTTTAACTTACAAGAGCTTTCCGGAAGGTTTGCAGCGCCCCGACTGCGGTCCGTCCGCAGGGGCTGTGCAAAACGCGGGCAGCAGCCCGTTAGAGCCTCTTTATCTAGCCTCGAAATTACGGTCTTTTTCCCACGTTCCTGCCTCCCTATGCCCCCTGCCGCCGCGACTGGAGGTCGAGCAAAGACGTTTCCTGACCCCCATCTCAGATGTAAACCGGTTTACGAAAGGCCATGGTTTGGAACGAGATGTCCGCATGCGCGGTTACAAGGCGGGAGAATACATGCGGAGCAGAAGGTTCTGGGAGCATGGATCAGAAGGAATCCGGCTCACTCATCAGGCGGGCGATTTCGTCGCGTTCCGGAACCCTTATGGGACGGGTGCGGCCGTCTTCGACGATTGTGATGCCGTCCTTCGGCCTGCAAACCTCGCCGATGACGCGAGCAGCAATCCGCTGGCGGCGAAGCGCGTTGACCATGCGCGGCACGCTGTTGCGTTCGGCGACAATCAACAACGCTCCGGAAGCGAGCAGGCCGAGCGGATCGAAATCGAGCACGCGCGCCAGCAGGCGCGTTTCAGGAAGTACGGGGATCTTGTCCTTCCACACTCGCAGGCCCACGCGGCCGGCTCGCGCAAGTTCCACCAGTCCGGTGATCACGCCGCCTTCGGTGGGATCGTGCATGGCATGGACTTCTCCGTTGGCGAGCGCAACTTGCGCGTCGCGCACAACACTGATGCCGGGCCTTGAGAGCAATCGCCGAGCCGAGCGCAATTGTTCAGCTGAAATCTTCCGCCGCAACGCGCTAGCTTTTTCGCGCGCCAGGATGGCGGTGCCTTCAATGGCCGCGCCTTTGGTCAGGATGACCAGGTCGCCCGGCCGCTGGCGTTCTTTCAGAACCAATTTGTCCGGATCGACTTCCCCCAGCATTTGGCCCACTACAATAGGGCGGTCAAGCCCGAAGGTGATCTCGGTGTGACCGCCGCAAAGTGTGACGCCGAGCGAGCGGCAGGCCCTCAATGTTTCACTAAAGATCTTTTCGACCAGTGCATCCGTCGTGCGGCCTTCCGGAAACAGGAACGTGGCGAGAAACCAGCGCGGGCGCGCGCCCATCGTTGCCAGATCATTGGCGTTGATGTTGACCGCGTACCAGCCGATGCGGTCGGCCGTGAACGTGATGGGATCGGTCTTGGCAACAAGATACTTGCCCCGCGTCTCGATGACCGCTGCGTCTTCGCCATAGCGCGGGCCGAGAACCACTCCGGAAGATGCGCGGGCCGTGCAGGATTTCAGCAGCTTTTCGAGCAGGCGCGGAGGAAGTTTCCCCGCTGGAAGCTTTCTTGATTGCGGCATCGCTGCCGAGTATAACGCGCATTGTGCCGGCAGAACAAATACGACTGCATGCCTCTGCAGAAGCTTGCCAGGACAGGCACAAAAAGGGTAACCTCGCATTCTTGGCGACTATGCACAAAGTGATCGGTGTTATCCCGGTGCGCCTGGAATCTACGCGCCTCCCTCGCAAGGCGCTGAGGCTGATTTGCGGGCACCCGATGATCGAATGGGTGTACCGCCGCGCGCGGGAGTGGCCCGGCTTTTCGCGCCTGCTGGTGGCCACCGATTCTGAAGAAGTGATGGCCCTTTGCAGCCGACTCAGGATTCCGGCGACGATGACTTCCTCGGCACACCGCTCAGGGTCGGACCGCGTGATTGAAGTGATGGGCCGTGAGCCGGCGGACCTTTACGTCAACATCCAGGGCGATGAACCGATGGTGACCGCGCAGCATATCGAACTGTTGGTGGCGCCGCTTCGCGAGCAGGCCGGTACGGCAGTTTCAACGCTGAAAGTGGCGATCACTCCCGAAGAAGCAACGAATCCCAACGACGTCAAAGTTGTTACGCGTGGCGACGGACATGCGCTCTACTTTTCACGCTCGCCTATTCCTTATGACCGCGCAGGCACGGGCGGCGTGCAGTATTACAAGCACCTGGGACTTTACGCTTATACTCGCGAGGCGCTCACGACCTTCAGCAAGCTGGCATCATCAGAACTGGAGTCAGCAGAGGCTCTGGAGCAGCTTCGATTTCTAGAGAACGGCATCCCAATTGTTGTGCTGGAAACCGCGGAAGATACGGTGGGCGTGGACACCGAAGACGATCTGCGCAAGGTCGAAGAGTACTTTCGAAACGCGAATATCACGCTACCCGAATCGAACTGAAGATTCTCACCGCGTGCTGCCTGCGCGCCTAGCGCTCTCCGATCAGATAACGGCAGCCTTGAGGCCCCATGCGCGCGGAGTGGACCGCATTGGCAGGCACGTCGCAGCGGTCACCCTCTTTGTAAGTGCGCGTCTCGCCTTCAGAAGTCAGCGTCATTTCGCCGTCAAGAATTACGTGGGCGGTGGTCATGGCGTGCGTGTGGTCGGGATAGAACGCTCCCGGGCCATCCTGCCACACATAAGTTCTGCCGAAACCTTCCTCGTGCAGCTTCTTTTCCCAATCTTTGACTTTCATGATGCAGCCCCCGCTCAAGCGATTTGGCGCGATTCTGATTCTGAGTCCCGGAGCGTAACCTGAAGCCTATGATACACCTGCGAAACTGCCCAATAATGAAAAAGCGAAAGTGTGCCAAATTGGGACACATTTTCGGTTCCGGGCGCAATGACTTTATAATATAAAGTACTTGACAGAACTTAGAAGCGGGTGTATCAATGCCTTCATGGCCAGTATTCACCCCATCCGGCCGCGTTCCGAAGGTCCCCTTGCGATCGAAGCCCGGGCTATGGACAACCTCCGTTACATCCGCGAAACGATGGAAGGCGCCTCGTCGTTCACGGCGGTACCGGGCTGGGGCGGCATGCTGATGGGCATTACGGCGCTGGTAGCGGCTTTTATTGCGGCAATTCAGCCCACCCAGGCCCTTTGGTTAGGTGTCTGGATTGT
>JAJXZM010000256.1 GCA_021780055.1 Acidobacteriota bacterium | reverse complement strand
CCTGTTCCAGGACAAGCTGGACGAAGCGAAGGCGCACTTTGACAAGTTTCAGCAGGCCAAAGGCATTCCGGCGATCGAGCGCAGGCTGATGTTTCGTGGCGCCAAGGCCTACCAGGAAATCGCCAACTCCAAGGACGTTGACGCGGTCATTATCACCACGCCGGCGTATTTCCACCCGCAGCACCTCGCGGAAGTGGTGACGGCAGGTAAGCACGTTTATTGTGAAAAGCCGGTTTCGGTGGACCCGGCGGGATGCGTTTCCGTGCTGGATTCGGCGAGGAGAGCCGAGGGCCGTTTGAGTCTGGAAGTTGGTTTCCAGCTTCGCAACGCGCCTCCCTACGTGGAACAGGCAAAACGAATCCATGCCGGCGCGCTGGGAGACATCGTTTCCGGCGAAGGCCACTATTACGCCACCTGGCCCAAACTGCCCGATTGGCCAAACGCCTCCGCCGACGAGCGATACATTCGCAACTGGTATTACTCGCGGATTCTCTCCGGGGACATTATTGTGGAACAGAATATCCACATCATTGATGTCTGTAACTGGGTGCTCCAGGCACATCCCATCATGGCCTCGGCTTCCAGGTCCCATAAGGGCCGCCCCGAAAAGGGCGACGTTGCCGGGCACTACAGTGTGGTGTTCAAGTATCCGAACGGCATCAGCATGACGTTCAGTTCCACCCAGTTCGGCAACAATCCGTGGGAAGTGGGATGGCAGTTCTTCGGCACCAAAGGAACTTCCGAAGCGCACTATTCCGGACCCGTTGCCATTTACGGCGAAAATGCCTGGAAGTGGGGCGGCAACCAACCCGCCGCGCAAAAAAGTTCACAGGGATTTTCAACAGCCGGAGTTTTCGAGGACAACCTGGCGCAGGCCGATCCGGAAAAGAAAATGTCGTTCGTCGACAGCATCATTTCCGGCAAGTTCCACAACCAGGCGGCGCAGGGCGTGGAATCAGCACTGAGTTGCATGATGGCCCGACACTCAGCCTACACGGGCCGTGAAGTCAGCTATGAATCCATGGAAACCTCAGGCGAGCGCTGGGATGTCGACATCGACATGAACCAATTCTCCTGAACCGTGGGGTGCAGGCCTCATAGCATGGTAATGGATTAAAATAGTCAGAACAGCTCGCTGCGGGGCGCCGGCTGAAGGAATTCCGGTCATCGGCCGATTTCTTGCCGGAGAATCTGCCCCGCAGGTCAGCTGCAGGCAGCATTTGGCCTGAATGCAGGCAAATGAGGTGATGGACTTTGGGAAACGCAGGGCTTGATCTCTCAGCGTATTTGGCGGATCTGAAGGGTATTCTGGACAATCTCTCGCTCAGCCAGATCTCGCGAGCGGCGGACATTCTTTTCGAGTGCTTTCAGGCGGACCATACCGTATTTGCATTCGGCAACGGTGGGAGCGGCGCCCTCGCGTCACATCTGGTCACCGATCTCGGCAAAGGTACTCACTTCCCCGGCCCGCCGGAAATGGAAACTTTCCGCCGCATGAAAGCCATCGCAGTGACTGACAACATGCCGATGGTGACCGCGTGGGCCAATGACACCCGATACGAAGATGTTTTCATGCGACAGATTGAAAACTTCCTAAAACCCGGCGACGTGGCGGTCGCCATCAGCGGCAGTGGCAATTCCCCCAACGTCCTGAAGGCCCTGGAATTTGCCCGGCGTGCGGGCGCAACCACGATCGGCCTTGGCGGGTTTGGGGGCGGGAAAATGAAGTCCCTGCTCGATTGCCCCATCATCGTTCCATCCAATAACATGCAGCAGGTTGAGGACTCTCACGTTATCATCACTCACATGATCTTTCTCGACCTCAAGAGCCGAATTACGGCGCTGGCTTTGGCCGCGGCCCACCAGGTCTGAACCTCAGTTCAAACCCGTCACCCAGTGGAACGAGCATCGAGCCAGTAACCGGCAAATGGAGGCACGCATCCCCGACTGGCTCTCATGCGCCAGGAAGGGATTCCCGCCCCTATGCTCAAAAGCTCTTTTGGGTTAATTCACGGAGGTTTTCTGACTGGAGGGGCTCACAACAAACTGGCTGCGAGGGTGCTTTCTGACGATGCGCTCCAGGCCCCAGAGCTTGGACTCGCCACCTTCGTCCTTGATCTCCTGGAATGAGCGCGTGTTCGCGTCGTTGCAACGCGGGCATATCATGGTGGGCCGTCCTACGACGTTCACCTTGGGGCTGGCGGAATAAAAGATCGAACTGAGTTCGTCATGATTGTTATGCATCATGCAGTTGTAGCAAACAAACCACAGGTTCCTGTCAATCCTCTTAAAGATATTCAAGATGCTCATCGCAGTTCCCTTTCGCTCCCTCTATATACCCTAAGCCGGCGTTAAAAGCCGTCAATGCCGTTTGAATTACTCCGGTCCGCCGGAATTCAGTCCGTCGGCAGAAGTGATGGTTAACGATTCTCTGCCCCATTCAAGTCTGCGCACTCGCTTGAAATGCCTAGCAAAGTCCGCAAGAAAGTTTTCGGTGCGATCAAGCCGGGCGGGATGGCTGCCTTGCACGCCCGGGCCCTTGCAATTATATTTCGAATGGCGGCAACCCCGCCACTGAAACGGAACACCTGTGTGTGCCCCCAAGGTTACAAATGCTCTTTTTCTCCGCGTCAAATGAGAATTCGAGATTACTCCCGCTCCAACAAGACTGAATGGTAGAATGCTATTCGATTTTCATCTTCGAACGGCTATCTAGCAAGGTGGCCGGCGACATCGTCAAATTACCATGGAGCTCACAATGACAGATCCAATTCGCATTGGCATCGCCGGAGCGGGTTTCGCCGCCCGATTCCATATCAGGGGAATTCGAAGAGTTTACGGCGTCCCCTTCACCCTCACAGGAGTAACGTCCAACACGCCGGAGTCGCGCCGGAAGTTCGCGCAAGAGTTCGGCGTCAAGGCTTTCGACTCTCTCGAAGAACTTTGTGACGCTTCTGACGTCGTCGACGTCTGCACGCCCGGCTCGAGCCACGAAGCCGTGGCAGTTGAGGCCCTGAAACGCGGCAAGCACGTCATTATCGAAAAACCTTTCACGGGTTATTATGGTCCGCCAGATAAGGACGGAGCAGCATTTCGCGGAAATGCTTTTCCCAAGGAGATCATGCTGAGGGAGGCCATGGCAAGTTGCAGCCGAATCCTCGATGCGGCCAGCAAAAGTGGAAAACTGATTGGCTACGCAGAGGACTGGGTTTATGCGCCCTCCGTCCAGAAGGAACGGGAGATTCTGGAAAAGAGCGGCGGACAGATCCTCTGGCTGATCGGTGACGAGTCCCATAGCGGGTCGCATTCACCTTATTACGGCATCTGGAAATTCTCAGGCGGCGGCTCGATTGTTGGTAAAGCCTGCCACCCGCTTTCAACGGCACTCTATTTGAAGGCTGTTGAAGGAAAGGCGCGAGACGGCAGGCCCATTCGTCCGGCGACCGTTTCAGCCCGCACGCATGAGATTACGCGGCTGAAGACCTTCCGGGATGCGGGCATCATACGCACCGGCTATGACGACATTGAAGACTACGGACAGATTCACATCACGTTTGAGGATGGCACGGTAGCAGATATCTTTGCCAGCGAACTTGTCATGGGTGGTGTCCATAACTGGCTTGAAGTTTTTGCCAACAACCACCGTACCCGCTGCAACTTGAACCCCATCGATGCCCTTACCACGTTCAATCCCAAGGAGGAATACTTCAAGGACGTCTACGTAACGGAAAAGATTTCAACCAAGCAGGGATGGAGCCATCCGGCCCCTGATGAAGACTGGCAGCACGGATATCCTCAGGAATTTCAGGACTTTCTTGAGGCCTTCCGCGACAACCGCGAACCGCTGGCAAGCGGCGTTCTGGCATCAGACAGCATTGCTGTACTTTACAGCGCCTACCTGTCGGCCGAGCGGCGCGGTCAGGAAGTGGAAATCCCCAAGGCGTGACCATCAGGCCGGCCGAATAAACCGAATACCAAATACAAGCGGTGGAAGCCCGGACGCAGCATCCTACAGCGTTCGGGTCACAATCTTGAGAGAGCGAGGCTTGTCCGGGTCGATGCCTTTCAGTTCTGCCAGAAGGCAGGCAAAAACCTGCCCCGGAACG
This sequence comes from Acidobacteriota bacterium, assembly GCA_021780055.1. The sequence continues at coordinate 5,238 of JAJXZM010000256.1, read as the reverse complement.
ATGTAAGGAATCGGGGTATAGACTTCCGGGATCGATGCCGGTATTCGAATAGAGTTGGTATGGCCAGGCAATCTTACGCCTTCGGCCGAGATGATAAGAGTATCAGCCCGCAGCTTGCGCACGCGTTCCGCCAGCTTCTTCATGTCCCCATAAGTCCTGCCCGGCGGCATAAAAAGAATCACCGGAAAATCGCTCTCAATCATTGCAATGGGACCGTGCAGGAAGTCGGCGGCGGAGAACCTTTCCGCAACCACATAACAGGTTTCCATAAGCTTCAGAGAAAGCTCAAAGGCGTTGGCGTAATTCAGGCCGCGTGCCACCACCACGCACTGCCGCATGAACCGGTACCGCTCAACAATCTGGCGGATTTCCGGGATGATTTCGAGCGAATTCGCAACCCACTTTGGGATTTCTCCCACGTGCTCAAGTTTGATGTGCGAGCCGAGAGCGGCTGCCAGCATGTAGAGCATCAGAAGCTGGCCGGTATAGGTCTTTGTGGCGGCAACCGATCTTTGGGTCCCGGCACGCACGAAGAAGGCGTCGTCCACAATCCCTGCCATCGTCGATTTCGCTTCGTTCGTGACCCCAATCGTGTAGGCCCCCTGGCGCCGGGCGGCCTTCAGCACGGCATTGATGTCCGTCCCTTCGCCGGACTGCGAGATGCCAATGACCAGAGCTTTTCTCAAATCCAGTTTCGCGTGGTAAAGGGTGTGGATTGAGGGTGCACAAAGCGAGACGGGTTTGCCCGTTGTCAGCTCCAGCAGGTAGCGCCCCAGGAGCGCAGCGTTGTCCGAAGTCCCTCGCGCCACCAGCAGGATCATGCGAAAATCCTGCTTCTCCGCAAATTTTTTGAGCTCAATGGCGTGCTTGTGCTCAGCTTGATAGCAGCGCAGCAGAGCGCGCGGCTGGTCCAGAATTTCTCTCATCATGAATGACATAAGTCACCTGCGCCTTCAGGGGCCAAGTCACACGCCCCGACTTCCTCTTAAGGAACCGCCCGCCAGTCAGAAACCAGTGCTAGCGGACCGGGGATTTCTCTTTTCATTTTAATACTCAGAGGGGAAGGCATATGGGAGAACTCTCTTTCAAAGTCTCCCATAAGGATGGAAGTATCCAAGGATCCGCTCTTATTAAGAAAGTGCCTTTTCCAGGGCTTCGAGCTCCGGCTCACCAGGTCCAAGGGGCAGCTTGATCTTGCCGCGCTGCACTGCGGACCGGCAGATCGCCATCATGATTTCAAACCCTTTGTAAGCACTCTCACCGTTGCAGGAATGGACCTTGGCAGGATCATCCAGCCAGTCGGCGATCTCTTGAATGTAAGGCGGCATGTCGTGCGCGTAGTCCATGCATCCCGGACCGGAAATGACCCCGCCGGAGTCCTTTGTAATGGCGCGCCAGCCGCCGCCCGTCAGAACTTCCGCAAACCCTTCGGTCCCCTGGGCGCCAATCCGGCATTTCCGCCACCAGTAATCGACTTCTGGAACATCCGGAGCGCCGTCGCCGCTTTCGACAATGCCGCGGACACCATTCGCAAACTGGATCAGACCAGCAATGTAATCAGGCGAAGGATGATTGTCTGAGAACTTCTCTTTGCCCGAGGCCTGCCCGACAACCCACTCTGCGTCCGCGTTGTTATTGAACCAGCGCGCGTAGTCGATCAGGTGGGTAAACATGTGCATCATCCACCCGGTGGCTGTGCCGTAAACGGTGTGGACCCTGCCGATGGCCCCGCTGGCAATGATCTCCTTCACCTTCTTGTAGTGCTCGCCATATCGGTGCTGATGGCTTACCACGGTTTTCACCTTGGCATCGCGCACCAGTTTCATTATTTCCAATGCCTCGTTTGTGGTCATCGCAATGGGCTTTTCAAAAGCAATGAGCCCGGCGCCGGATTCAACGCCAGCCCGGATCAAGTCCAGCCGCAGTTGTGGCAGCGTGCAGAAACAGAAGACATCGGGCTTCACAGCCTTGAGTACTTCCCGCGCGTCTGTGCCGGTCCTGGGATTGCCGAACTTCTTTGCGGCCGCTTCCAGGCGGGCGTTGTCAATATCGCAGAGGCCGACAATCTCAAACCGGCCATTGTTTGCGAACGCTTCGGCATGGTGCATTCCGCGCTTTCCCAGGCCTGCAACGACAACGTTGTACTTTTTCTCTCCGCTCATCCCTTTTCAAGCCTCCCTTAGAGCTGCACTTGCGTACCCATACCTGCCACCTGGAGGAGCAGGGGCTTCCCTGCTCCTTCCCGGTCAGCACAGAACATATTCAATCAGGAATTACCGGGGTCAAAATGATCAGGCGCCCGCCGAACCGGCTGCCGTCTTGCGGGATGCCTCCCACTCCTTGATTCCCTCAACCACCAGCTTGACTTCCTCGGACGTCAGTTCAGGGAACATTGGAAGCGAAAGCACCTCAGCTGCCGAGCGCTCAGTGTGCGCGAGCGAACCTGAGACCCGCGCCGTCTGTCCCCACGGAAATCCTTCCTGCTGATGGATTGCAATAGGATAGTGGGTCAGCGCACGAATGCCCTTTTTCTCCAGGAAAGTTTGCAGTTCGTCCCGGTGCTTGGTCTCAACAATGTAAAGATGGAAAATGTGCCGGAAGCCGGACCTCACGGTGGGAAGCTTGAGAAGAGAAGTACCCGCCAATCCCGCGTCATACTCCTTGGCACGCTCCCGCCGCAGGTCGTTCCACTTGTCGAGTTCCTTCAATTTCACGCTCAGCACCGCTGCGTGGATGTCATCCAGCCGGCTGTTGTAGCCAAGACTGTGCTGCGAACGCTTGGCCGAGCCGTGGTTGCGCAGCTTGCGGATTTCAGCGGCCATTTCGGAATTGTTGGTCATCACCGCGCCACCGTCACCAAAGCAACCCAGGTTCTTCTGAATGATGAAGCTGGTGCAGACCGCATCACTCAGTTCACCGACAGCAAAGTCGTCGCCGCGTGCGCCGAGCGCCTGCGCACAGTCTTCGATCACGTACAGATTGTGGGCCTTGGCAATCTTGGAGATCTGGCGCATTTCCGCCGTCTGGCCGTAAAGGTGGACGGGAATAATGGCCTTTGTCTTGGGCGTGATAGCTGCTTCGATCAGGTTGGGGTCGATGTTGCAGGTCTTGGGCTCAATGTCCACAAAAACCGGTGTTGCGCCCACCAGCCAGACAGCTTCCGCCGTGGCAAAAAAGGTGTTGGATGTGGTGATGACTTCATCGCCGGGACCCACTCCCAGCGCCTTCAAAACCAGAATCAGGGCATCTGTGCCGGAGTTAAGGCCTACAGCTTCCTTGGTGTTGCAGTATTTGGCAAGGTCCGCTTCGAACTGCGTAAGCTTCGGGCCCAACACATAGCTGCCGCTCTCAAGAACTTCTAGAATGGCTGCGTCAATTTCCGCCTTCAGATTGTGGTATTGACGGACATGGCCGTAAAAATCAACTTGATACTTCGACACAATGAACCTCCCTTTGATTATTTTCCTGAGTGTTCAGGATGCATACGTTCCCGCTTGCTTGGACAGGCCAAATCTTCCGGTGTTCGGGTAACGGAGAAACAATTATAGCACCTCTCGCTCTTTCCAAGAGAACCGATCCGAATGGGTTTCTTGAGAGCGTGGCCGGCTGGCAACAAAACATCAGCCGGTCCGGGGCGCCAACATTGAAGGGTGGGCAATTGATGAACCTTTCAGGGAAGCGCGCCGGACCCACCCCACACCTCTGGTGGCGTCAAGACGGAAGGGGATGCCTTCCACAGGATGTTGGCAGCTTGACTAACCCGCATTTTGTGACGCTGATTAAATTCTGAAACTGTGCCCAACCTGTGAGAAAATAATTACATTGTAGAAATCGCCAGCAGTTAAGGCGTAAACTGAGCATGAGGTTGCAGTGTTTTTGTCTGCACACAGAGTTTTGCTGCACCGGCACTGAATTGAGGGGAACAGGAACCCCCTGATCTCGGCAACTCAATCCCAGGCTATAGCTGGCAACTCTAACCTGTAAGGAGAATGAATGAAGAACCTTTTTGTAGGAAACCTTTCTTTTAACGCCACCGAAGACGAACTCCGGGATCTGTTCAGTGCGTTCGGAGAAGTTCAGCAAGTCCGGATCATGACAGACCGCGATACCGGCAAGTCGCGAGGCTTCGCTTTTGTCGAAATAGCCGATGACGAAGCCGCAGCCAAGGCAATTGCAGACCTTAACGGCAAGGAATTTGGCGGGCGCGCGCTCACCATCAATGAAGCTCGTCCCAAACCGGAACGTCGAGGTGGGTTCGGCTCAGGCGGAGGCGGCGGTTTTGGAGGAAAGCGACGTGGTGGCGGCGGCGGCGGCGGACGTGGCGGCTCACACGGACAGTTTTCTCCGCGCGAACCGCGCTGGTAAGAAAGGTTCCTCTAAGAACCCGGGCACAATTCGGATAACGCGAAGGTCCGGGACGGCGTGAAACAGGCCGTCCTGACTTTGGCATTGCCAATCCATGGGAAGGGTGCCGTGTGCGTACACTTTGTTGGCTCGGCCGTGAGACAAATGATTTTGCACACGGGCACTTCCTGTCGTAACATCCTGATGGCGAATCGGTATCCCAATTGCCCCTGTTAGCCAGGACCTCATCTCGGGACGTGTGCCCGCGCAGAAACTTGACTCATGTTCCCAGTCCACCCCTACAATAGGCCTATGCGGACAGCACCTGTCCAAAAGGCACTCGTTATTCTTGTTCTTGCTGCGGCATCCTCGCTGCTTTCCGCCACGGAATTGCCTCCCGTGCCTCAACTCAAGACCACCAACCTATTCCCCGCTGTACTGAAGCAACTCGAAGAGGCCTATCAACTGGTCAATGCCCATCCGATGGATCCGGCCGCCAATGGCAAGTTGGGAATGACGCTCGACACATACGAGCAGTACGCATTGGCGGAAGTCTGTTATATCCGCGCACACCAATTGGATCCCAAGTCTTTCGACTGGTCTTACGATCTGGCCTATGTCCTGTTTAAAGAAGGAAAATACACTGAATCGATCCAGGGTTTTCGGGATGCGCTGAAACTGAAGCCGGACTATCTCCCTGCACGCATGAAGCTCGCTGATAGCCTGTTCATGACGCGCCAGTTGGATGACGCAGGAAAGTTGTATCGGGATATCGTTCAGCAATATCCCGATAACGCAGAGGCATGGTACGGCGTGGGTCGCGTCCAGGCGGCGCAGGGAGACAACAAGACGGCTGCGGCCTCGCTTGCTAAAGCCTGTGAACTGGTCCCACAA
>JAJXZM010000032.1:7482-9368 GCA_021780055.1 Acidobacteriota bacterium | reverse complement strand
TCAAGGGACGGGCAGCCCGCCATGCCCTATGCCCAGCTTGCCGCGATGGCGCACTTTGAGCACATGAACGTGTCTCTCGACTCGCCGGAGTTCACACAGGCGCTTTCCGAACTGAAACAGCAGGACCAGCGCCGCCAGCATGCCGACTTCACTCTTGCCGACCTTGAAGGCCGCAAGTGGACGCTGAAGAGCCTGCGCGGCAAGGTGGTGCTGGTGAATTTCTGGGCCACCTGGTGCCCGCCCTGCCGAAAGGAGATCCCCGACCTCGAAGCGCTCTACGAGCGTTTCAAAGGCCAGGGGCTGGTGATCCTGGGCATCTCCGATGAAACTGCGGCGAAGGTGCAGCCTTTTGTGCACAAAGAGAAGATCACCTATCCCGTGCTGCTCGATCCCGGACGAAAGGTGAACGATATCTACTCAGTCGAAGGCATTCCGATGAGCTTTATCTACAACCGCAGCGGCAAGCTGGTCGCAGAGTCGATGGACATGCGAACTCGACAACAATTTCAGGCCATGCTTGCCGATGCGGGATTGAAGTAACGCAGGAAATCAACGCAGCATAAACATCGCCGCTTGCCCCGGCCAAAAAGCACCAACACAACAGGAGGTCGATCATGACCACAAGCCGACGTGAGTTTCTGAAGCTGGCTGCAAAAGCAGGCGCAGCGGCGGCGGGTACGGCCCGGCTGCGCGCCCAATCCGAAAGTGTGCCGGGGCGCGTGCGCGCCTGGCAAACGACGAAGGAGAAGAAGTTCGCGGCCCTCGCATCGCCGCCCGAATGGAAACCCTGGCGGGGCGCGTCGCCGTTGGGCGTCCATCTCGATCCCGGCACGCGTTTCCAGGAAGTGCTGGGATTTGGCGGCGCCTTCACGGACGCTTCCTGCTATCTCTTCAACCTATTGGAAGCCCTACCCCGCAAGGCGTTACTCGAGGAGCTTTACGGGCCGAAGGGACTGCGGATGAGTGTGGGACGGACGTGCGTCGGATCGAGCGACTACTCCACCAAGGTGTACAGCTTTGATGACAGCCCTGAGCCGGACCCCGAGTTGAAGCATTTCACCATCGAGCATGACCGCCAGTGGATTCTTCCCACGCTCCGCGAGGCGCGCCAGGTGAATCCCGACCTTTTTCTGTTTTCCTCGCCGTGGAGCCCGCCGGGATGGATGAAAGCAAACCGCTCCATACTGGGCGGCTCCATGCGCAATCACTACTTTGCCCCCTACGCCCAATACTTTGTCCGCTTTCTTCAGGACTACGCCGCGGCCGGAGTCAAGATCCAGGCCGTGACCGTTCAGAACGAGGTTGACACAGATCAGGACGGGCGCATGCCGGCTGCGCTGTGGGGGCAGGAGTACGAAATCGCATTCGTGAGTGATCATCTGGGGCCGGCGCTCGACCACGCCGGGCTGGAAACGAAAATCTGGATTCTCGATCACAATTACAACCTTTGGGGACGCGCCGTGGATGAGTTGAGCGATCCCGGCGTTTATAAGCGCGTAGACGGCGTGGCCTGGCATGGGTATGCGGGCACGCCGGACGCGATGAAGCGTGTGCAGCAGATGTTTCCCGCCAAACACGCCTACTGGACCGAAGGAGGGCCCGACATTACCAGCCCCGCCTACGCGACGGACTGGGCCCAGTGGTCGCGCACTTTCGTGCAGATCCTCCGCAACCGCGCCCGGTGCATTGTCTGCTGGAACCTGCTGCTGGATGAAAAGGGCCAGCCGAACATCGGCCCGTTCTCCTGCGGCGGGCTGGTTACACTGAATTCCAAAACGCAACAACTCACACGCAGCGGCCAGTACTGGGCCTTTGCGCATTACTCCAAAGTGATCGATAGAGGCGCCCGGATTCTGGCATCGTGGGGCGACGTGCCGGATGTAGAC
>JAJXZM010000032.1:0-7472 GCA_021780055.1 Acidobacteriota bacterium | reverse complement strand
TGCCGCCGCGAACCCGGATGGCAGCAGCGTGCTGGTGCTGACCAACACCGGTCTTGAACAGAACGTCCAATGCACGCTGGCATCTCGCGCGCTGAACCTGGCTCTGCCGCCGGACTCGATCACAACACTGGTGTGGTGAGTGAAGGAGAATTGTCAACCATTGCTTGCCGCAGGCCGCCCGGCAATGTTAACGTTACGAAGGGATTGCGCGCAGCAGCGGCGGTTTATTGCCGCCAAGGCGAGGTAGACTCGCCGCTGCCGATGATCTGACCAGTCTTTTTCATACAAGTACGGAAATATGCGTTGGTCTTGGAAAATCGGAGAGGTAGCAGGAATCGGCCTCTACGTTCATGTGACTTTCTGGGTCCTCATCTTCTTTATCCTTTTCATGAACTGGTCGCATGGGCACAACCTCATCACAGCGCTCTATGGAGCTGTGTTTGTTCTGGTCATTTTTGGCTGCATCACGCTGCACGAGCTTGGCCACGCTCTGGCGGCCCACCGTTTTGGCGTCCGGACGCGCGACATCACGCTGCTCCCCATCGGAGGCCTGGCACGGCTTGAGCGTATGCCTGACGATCCCATGCAGGAGCTCTGGGTTGCGCTTGCCGGTCCGGCAGTAAACGTCGGCATCGCCGCCTTGCTCTACGTGGTGATCGTGTCGGCCGGAGGAGGAATCAGTTTCGGGCAGTTCGAGTGGTTCGGCGGGAATTTTCTGAACAAGCTGATGATCGTCAATCTCTGGCTGGTTGCGTTCAACATGATCCCGGCGTTTCCCATGGACGGCGGCCGGGTTTTGCGCTCACTGCTGGCCCGGCGGCTTGAGTTCGGACGGGCCACGCGGATTTCCGCCCGCATCGGCCAGGGCATTGCCTGCATTTTTGGCCTGGCCGGTCTCTTCAGCGACCCCTTCCTGATCTTTATTGCGCTGTTTGTGTGGAGTGGCGCGGAACAGGAAGCCTCTGCAGCCAGGATGCACATTTCGGTGGGCGATATCCCCGTGCAGCATGTGATGTTGCGTGATTTTCACACGCTTCGCCCGGACGACACACTGGCCGACGCAGCCGGGCACATTTTGGCGGGATGGCGCGAAGACTTCCCGGTCGTCTTCGGCGACCACGTTCTGGGCATGCTCACCCGCGAGGACATGACCAAGGGCCTTGCGCAGGGCGGACCGGACCTGCGAGTGCGGGACTGCATGCGCCGCGACATTGCCACCGTCGATCCACGCTTGCGGCTGGAGCAGGCTCTGGTTATGATTCGGGAATGCAATTGCCGCTCGCTTCCGGTCGTGCAGGATGGACGGTTGGTTGGGCTGCTGACTTTGGACAATGTGGGCGAGTTCCTTTCCATCCACTCGGCGCTGCGACAGGCAGGCCGCAAGACACGGGGCAAAACGGAACGGGACACCGCACGGGAATCGTCTGACACGATACTCTAGTGCCAATACAATTCTTCCACTACAGAAGCCTTGCCGACCTTCGCACGCACGCCGCGGAGCTGGGTGTTGACATTCCTCTCGTCGAGGACTGCGAAGAAATCCGCAGCATTCTTGCGCGGCCGGTTGAAATCAAGAGCCTCGGCGGCAAGATCTGGCGGATTGGAAATTCGTTCGCCATCCATCCCATGGAGGGCTGCGACGGCGACCTCGACGGCAATCCCGGCGACTTGACCGTGCGCCGCTACCGGCGTTTTGGGGCGGGCGGGGCCAAGCTGATCTGGTTTGAAGCCTGCGCCGTGGTTCCGGAAGGCCGGGCCAACCCTCGGCAACTCTGGATCCATCCCGGCTCAGCAAAGCGATTGAAGGAACTTCTGGAAACGTGCCGCGAGGCGCACCTGAAGGAATTCGGCACCTGCGAGGATTTCGTCGCGGTTTTGCAGCTCACCCATTCCGGCCGCTACTCTTTCGAAAAGCAGAAGGTGGCTTCCCGGCATCCGGTGCTGGATTTGTACCCACTGGTCGACCGCGAGGGCCTGCCACCGCGGGAAACTCCGCCGGAGCTTGCCACTGACGAATACCTTGCGGAGCTTGAAGACCGCTTTGTTCAGGCCGCCGCGCTGGCCCGCGAGCTTGGCTTCGACGGCGTCGATCTCAAGATGACGCACGGGTATCTGCTCTCTGAGCTGATCGGCGCCCGCACTCGCCAAGGCGCATACGGCGGCCCGCTCGAAAACCGTGCCCGATTCACGCTGAACGTTGCGGAAAAGATCCGCCGGCACGTTGGTGATGATTTTCTGCTGGGCGTGCGCCTGGGCGTCTACGACGGCGTCCCCTATGCCGTGGGCAGTGAAAATTCGATTGGAGTGCCGCGAGCTTTTCCGACACCTTACAATTACGGCTTCGGCACGGACCCGAACGACCCTTATCGCATGGACCTCTCGGAGCCCATCAAGTTTATCGGCTGGCTCAAGCAGGCCGGCGTGCGCCTGCTGAACGTCTCCCTCGGAATCCCTTACGCCAACCCGCACCTCGGCCGCCCTTTTGACAAGCCGAACGAAGGCTACTACGAAACGCCCGAGCATCCGTTGCTGGGCGTGGCACGGCATTTTTCCGCCACCGCGGAAATCCAGAACGCCTATCCCGACCTGGCCGTGGTGGGAACGGGCTATAGCTGGCTGCGCCACTTCCTGATCCACGTGGCGGCAGCCAACATCAAACAGCATCGCACCACGTTTGCAGGCTTGGGCCGCGCGGCGCTGGCTTATCCTGATCTTCCACGGGTGACGCTGGAAAAAGCCGAACTCGATCCGCTCCGCACTTGCAAGACGCTTTCCTACTGCACCTACCTCATGCGCTCAAAGAAGAATGAGCTGGGACAATTCCCCACCGGCTGCCCGCCTTTTGATAAGGAAGGTTACGGCGAGATCATGAAGCAGGCGCGAGCCGCCAACCGCGCTGCCGAAAAAAACCAGTAGACATCATTTGTGCGGAATTTCAGGCAGTGGCTGGTCATCGTCCGCCTGCACACCACTGAGGACTGCTCAGGAATTTTGGGGGAATGGTAAACTTGCTCCACGGGGGGCAGAGTCCGGGCGCAGAGAGGTTGAATATGACAGACAAAGAATTTGCAGAGCGGCTGGAAAAACTGGAGCGCGATAACAGGCGGCTGAAACGTGTCGCCGCCGCCGGCGTTGCACTGGCCGCACTCCTTGGAGTGATTTACGCCGTCGCATGCTCATCGGCTGGAAATATAGCTAACAGCGCGGAGAAGATCACGGCGCGTGAATTTGATGTAGTGGATGGCAGAGGAAAAGTCCGCATCCAGATTGCCGTGGATTGTGCTCCGGCAACGAATTGCTGGCCCTCGATCAAAATGTTTGACCAGGACGGCAATGCTGTCACCTCGATTAGCGCCGGCGAGCTGACCGTCTCCGGCGGAGCGGAAACTGCGACGTTGCTGCGCGACCATCTGCAATTCAGCGTTGCCGCTAAAGGAAGCAAACCCCGCGTCACGGCCGAACTTGGAAGCTGCTCCGGCGGAGGCGGATTGCTCTCGCTGCAGGGCAACAACGCCAGCTACGTTCTTGTCAACGCAAACTCTCCCAACATTGAGCTAAGAGACTCCGAAGGCTACATGATGGATCTGGGAGCCGTCGATCTCACCGCCGTTGTCTCCGGCCAGACGTCACAGACTACCGCCGACTCGATTGTGATGTTCGGGAATGACAACAAGCACCACCTGATCTGGCGGGCGCCTTAGCCAGCCTTGTAGCACCGCGACCCCAATACGGCGCTATTTGCCCAAGTTATATAGATTCGCTTGGCCGCTTCGGCCGGTTTCTCTCACCTGGGCGAGCATCTTCTCGATCGCAGTGCTCAGGTCATGAGGAGTGCTGACCCTATAAATCTTTCCTTTCAGGGATTTGATAAGGAAGCCCAGCGAATCCGGAAACAGGTTGTCGGGACCGTTCTCGAAATAAAAGAACCCGGGCATTCTTTCGTAACGGAACATCAACATCTCCCGCGGTAATTTCTTCATGTAGCGGAAAGAGCGTCCAAGGATGATCACCGCATCGGGCGGCGGTTGGGCGGTCAGTTGTTGATTCGCCAGTGTGGTCAACATGTTTGCCCATTCATTGCGCTTCTGGAGGGTCTGAACGGAAACAACCCCCAGGTTGAGTCCATTAATCGCCCGTTGCAGCACGTCGAATCCGGACGGCTCAAATGAATCAACCGTATAAATCACCTGCTCCTGATCCAGATTGAACGCCACCAGGCGCACGGACTTGCAAGGCACTTCCTGGAGGAGCGTGGAGAGAATTTGCAACAGCATCATCTGGTATCCCGCTCCCAATCGGGGGGCACCGGGATTGTAGGAGTCCGCACTGAGCAAGATGGCCAGCCGCAGGCCATCTTTGGATTGTGGCCCGCGCCACGGTGGAATGCTGAGGGGGGACACCTGGTGGGCCGCCAGAACAACCGGCACCGCTTTCTGCCAGTGGTGTGGAACTTTAATTCTCCATGAACGGCGGCAGATGCGGTCATGGGAATCCGCCAGCGCCACTTCCACGCGATAGCGGCCTTCGCCCACCGAGAATCCCCCGCTTACACGGAATAAAACGCTTGTCCCGGTACGGCGCAAAAGCGACGGCTCAAGAGCTGAGCGCCGGAAGATGGTGGACATGCCCAGCAAGACTGGACTTCCTCCCTCCGGAGTCACCCGTGCAAGTATCCATACGCGGGTCATTTGGCCGCCAAACTGGTAGACGGGACATGAAATGCGGAAACCAGCATCGAAGTGAAAGGTAAAATCTAGAGAGGGATTTTCGCGCTCGATGGTGCATTTCAACCGGCCCTCCGGAGAGGTTTGGTCAAAAATGCGGTTAGCGGACGCTTGCAGATTTGGAAGTAGAAGCTCCTGGCATCTGCCGGGGGCCGCCAAGGCGAGGCTCAGCAGCAATGCCAGCCCCAGAGCGATTGCAAGATGCCTGCCTGGCTTTTGCCCCTGCATGCGCCAACTCCGGTAAAGTCACGAAGAGTTTCCGCTGTTAGCCTATACCATTTGATTATGCCATGCGGAAATGACACGTGAAACGAAGCGACTCTCCACGGAGCTCACCTTGAGCGAGGCATCGACGTTCTTCTCCCCCCAGGCGGGATCAGGATGCCAGGCTGGCCTTTTCTGCGACCAGTAAAGGCGAGACTCATTTCTTCCACGGGGGTGTTTCCGGAAGGAGCTTCTGGAACTCCGCGATCAACTGCGCCTCATAGTTGCCGGCGTAAGTTTTGCTGAGGAACCGGTCGATAGCCTCATCGTGGAAGCGCTGCCAGGATGCTTCCTCATGGCCCGGGTTGATGGGATAAAACAGCGCTTTGTTGGCGCGGGCGGCGGCCAGGTCGCCGGGAGCATCACCTACCATCAGCACGCAATCCTTCTCATACTTTCCTTCCGTCGTCAGCTTCAGATGTTCCTTCTTGCTTCCCATTTCCTGCCCGGCGATCACTTCCGCGTACTTCGCAATGTCATGCTCCTGCCATTCGCGCTCCAGGGCTTCGCCCGGAGTTGCGGAGACGCAAATGATGTCTGCCTTGCTCTGGAGCTTTTCCGCGCTCTCGCGGAAATACGGAAACGGCGGAACGCCTTCCACCATATCCGCAATCGAGCGGTTAACGGCGAGGCTCCACTCGAGCGTCTGCGCCAGCACGGGATCGTTCGTTTTGGCCACTTCGGCTTCCAGCGCGGGATTGCCCAACGGCACGCCGGAATCAATCCACGCCTGCAGCGTGGGCACGTCCGGAATCTTGACGCCGCGCCGCATCGGCTCCGGCCACTCGCGCAGAAGCTGGAAGGTCCGGGTCAGCGCCGGAAAACGGTTGGTGCCGCGCCACTTGGAATAGAGATTCACAAACTCCGCCGCCTCGCGGGCGTACTTGGAGATCGCCTGCAGCTTCCAGTACTTGATGATGTTGGGAATAAAACATTCCTTGTGCTTGATCTCCATTGAGTCAAACACGCAGCCGTCGGAGTCAATGCCGACAAAGAATTTGTGCTGCGGCTTAAAAGCAAGTAACTGGTCTTTGGGTGAACTCATTGTGTCGTCTTTCCTGTGTAGGATTTGCTGAATTGTGCATCTTAGCGCAATCGCAGCAGGGTGAAAAGGCTAATCGATATTGCGGGTTGGGATGCTTAAGGGCCGGTTCACCTCGGGGCATGGCAGCGCAAACGATCTGTGCTGAAATTGTTGTGGTCGTGGCCTATTGGCCGGGAGGTGAAGGCGAGACAAGGACCATACTGGGCGCGCTCTCACTCGAGAGCACTTTCACCGGCGCGACCGGTTGGATGTTGGCGGTGCTGGTCAGATCATAATCCTTGCACCGGATCGTCAGGAGCGAGCGCCCGAAGACCCGAACGCTGGTGACAGATTTGTTTGACGCGGGGAGCCAGAAGTTTCCCACCCGCTCATACTGGGCCACAAAGTTTACCTTCGTCGTCCACCAGGACGGCGGCTTTGCCGGCTGGCCTTCAATACGTACAATCGCGTAGTCCCGGTCATCAACCCAGATGCGTCCTTTGAAAAGATACTTCCTGTTGACCTTGGGCGTAACGTTCAGAATGTAATATCCCTCGTTGCCATCGTGTTCAAAGCCCGCCAATTCAAAATCATAATTTTCAGGCGTGATCGCCACCTGGTGAACTTCATCCCGGTGGGATGACTCGTTTTCGGCCTCGATCAGGCGCTTCAAGACGTGACTGCGAATGTATGCGGACCCGCTTTGAGAAAGAATGATGAAGTCCTTGTCACCCGGATAGCGGTACGTCATTTTGACTTCCATATCCGCCTGCAGATTGAGGATGCCATGCAATTCCAGGTGATATGTCCGCAGCGACGTATAGGCCCGAAGGGCTTCCGCCCGGCGCTCGTTCATCTCCACCATTCTGTTGACAACCTGGGAAGTTGTCAGCGGGGATTCAATGGTCTCGGGGTCTGATTCGGTGGCCTTCAGGCTGAGTCCCGCTGAAAACAGAAAGGCCGCAATTTCAAACCCGAGTGCGAGCCTCATCAAGAGCCGCATCATGAGGTTTCGTGTTGCAGTCCCATGCCACAAACTCATTGGCCCCCCCTGTTCCAACATGGTGCATCCATGCTCTTTAGACGCTTTGGCAGGCTCAAGGGTCCACATGAAGTTTTCATATTTTCCACTCGGGTAGAGCGCAGATGCGGTGAATGATGCGCCCTGAAGATTCAGAATCGGTTAGAATTTAAATTAAGATGTCAGGTGACCGATGCTTTTGCTTTCCTGACGGCCTTCTTGCCCCGCATCGGGCAAGCGGCCCGCACTTGCTGCGGGAATACTGAAGACTGAGGCGATGCCAGTGACACACGCGGAGGGCCGGCGGGCCGATAAGGCCCAGACCTGGTACAAGGACGCCGTCATCTACCAGCTCCATGTCCGCGGCTTTCAGGACAGCAATGGCGACGGCATCGGAGATTTTCGCGGCCTCACGCAGAAACTCGATTACATCCAGGAA
>JAJXZM010000560.1 GCA_021780055.1 Acidobacteriota bacterium | reverse complement strand
AATACCCACAAAGTATCTCAGAAGCGCAGCGTTCCTGTGGCTGGTTTGCCTGCTGCCTGCGGTTCTCGCACCGGCGGCTCGTGGGGCCGAGAACAGCAAGAACCAGGTTGATCTCCTGATCGCACGCGACCAGGTGCAGGACCCTTATTTCCGCCAATCTGTTGTTCTTCTTCTGCCGAATGTGGAAGCCCCTCTGGTTGTGGGAGTGATCATCAATAAGCCGACCCGCTTCACTATTGCCCAGATAATCCCGGACAGCCCGGATTTCAAGGGAGTGACCGACCTTGCGTATTTTGGCGGGCCGGTGGAAATCCGCACTCCCAGCGTTGTGTTTCGCTCTTTGACGGCGCCGAAAAACGCCGTCAAATTGTTCGAGAACGTTTATCTGACCTTTGATGCCGACCAGATTTCCAAAGCGTTCAGCGGCCAGCGGGCGGGTCGCAAGGCAAGGATGTTCGTGGGTCGCGCCCAATGGGGTCCCGGCCAGCTCCAGAATGAAATCCGGCAGGGAGGGTGGTACAGAATTCAGGCGGACGGGAACCTCGTCTTCAGCACTCATCCCGGCGATTTGTGGCGCACTCTCCACGACCGTTCCGCTCCCAGCAAGTACATCCGATACCGGCTGCCCTCGGGCTTCCCCCAATCTTCCGCGCGTGACAATGTAGCGATGTGACGGTTCTGCAAGGCGGTGGCGTGTCTCCTTCTGGCCATTGAGTTTTAGATGCAGCCCGCGCTCGTTAAACTAACCTCTGACAACCTGGCAAAACTCTGGCCCCACCGTCCAGTCTCTTGGGGTAGAATTGATAATTCTTTATGGCGGAAGAAATTCAAATGTTTCCAACCGGGGGGCAGGCACGCGGCTCATTTGCCGGGCAGGTGTGGCGGAAGCTCAAGATCACGCTTGAGATGATCAAGGTGGAGCACTCGGTTTTCGCCCTGCCGTTTGCCTTGACCGGCGCCATGCTGGCCGCAGATGGCTGGCCAGCTTGGCGGCAGGTTTTCTGGATTGTCGTGGCCATGGTGGGCGCGCGCAGCGCCGCAATGACCTTCAACCGCATTGCTGACCGGGAATTTGATGCCCGAAACCCCCGCACGGAAAAGCGCGCTCTGCCGGCTGGCCACCTTACGTTGCGTTTTGCAGTGGCGTTTACGGTTGTCTCGGCGGCCTTGCTGGTGCTGGCCGCATGGGAGCTCAATCCGCTGGCTTTCAAGCTTTCGCCCGTGGCGCTGGCGCTGTTGCTGCTCTATTCCTACACCAAGCGGTTTACACTGCTGTCCCACATCGTGCTGGGGATGTGCCTGGGTCTTTCGCCCGTTGCGGCCTGGATTGCGCTGAGAGGCGACATGAGCTTGGCGATCGTCATCCTGGGTGTTGCGGTTACGCTGTGGGTCGCAGGTTTTGACATCATTTACGCCTGCCAGGACGTTGCTTTTGATCACTCCATGGACCTGCACTCAATTCCGAAAAAGTTTGGCATTACGGCGGCGCTTTATGCCTCGGCTTTTCTGCATGTGCTGATGCTGGCGCTGCTTGTGATGGTGGCGCAGATGTCCGGCCTGGGATGGATTGCGCTCGGTGGCCTGGTTCCTGTGGGCGCGCTGCTGGCTTACGAGCACCTCCTGGTGAAACCATCCGATCTTTCCCGCGTGAACGCAGCATTCTTCACCATCAACGGCTATATCAGCATTCTCTTCTTTCTGACCTGGGCGGCGGCCATCCTGGCGCGTTAAACACAACTAAACGGCAATGAGATTGTCCGGAGAGCAGAATGCCGGTATTCGGTGATTATTGCGTGCGGTAGGGAGTGGCCATTTCACGGAAGACAAGCGAATCGAAGATGGCCAGGACATGCTTGCGGTAGTTAAGGACTCGTTCAACCATGGGTTTGGCGGTGGGGTCGCGGTGCGCCTGGCGCTTCCACTTCTCAAGGATATGCGGCGGTACGTCGATGTCGGCCCTCAGTTTCTGGAGCGGTTGCCCGCGCAGAAACAGGCCGTAGAAAAAGGCCGCTTCCTGCCGGGGCTCCGCGAATCTGGTGTCTTCCTGTTGCATCACGTTCTCGCGCCTCTGGGAATCCCGAGCTCAAATTCCTCATGGCACATCCAAAAGGCCCAATCGGCCCAATCAAATAGCGAAATCTTATCTTAACCCCATTGTCAAGGCCGCAAGCGGATTCCCTGTTGATTGCTCACTCGCGCCGGGATTCAGGTCCGCCCTCAGAATCCACAAGCCGATTGTCTAAGAACAGACTAGCACAAACTTCAAAAATTTCGAGACGCCAGAAACATTCTCTTTGCCTTGGAAATCCCCCTCGTCTTCCAGCCCGATTGCATCCGGCGATAAGGGGACGTAAAATAGGAAATTCGGCAGCAAGGCGCCAATTCTTAAGGACTGGAATTATTGTGCTGAATCTTCGCCTGGAAGACGCAAACCTGCAACCCATCGCCGACAAGGTTTTTGCCGGCGAGCGCCTGGACTTTGACGACGGCGTAACGCTTTACAATTCGAGCGACCTGCTCGCCATCGGTTATCTGGCGCATCACGTCCGTGAGAAGCTTCATGGAAAACGCGCGTATTTTAATGTCAACCGGCACATCAACCCCACGAACGTCTGCGTGGCCAGTTGTAAGCTTTGCGCTTTTGGCCGCAAACCTGACGCCCCTGGCGCTTATACGATGGCCTTGGAAGAGGCTTTCCGCACGGCCGGAGAAAACTGGACGGAAACTGTTACGGAATTCCACATCGTTGGCGGCTTGCATCCCGATCTGCCATTTCAGTATTATGTTGATCTCCTTCGCGGGCTGAAGGAACGTTTCCCGTCCGTCCACCTGAAGGCTTTCACGGCCGTCGAAATTGCCTACTACTCGCACATCACCCGGATGACGGTGCGGGAAATCCTGGAGCGATTCAAGGAAGCCGGGTTGGGGTCGCTTCCGGGTGGCGGGGCGGAGATCTTTGCTCCTGCCGTAAGGCGCGTGATCTGTGACCACAAGATCGGCGCTCACATGTGGTTAAAGGTGCACCGGACGGCGCACGAATTGGGTCTGCACTCCACCGCAACCATGCTTTACGGCCACATTGAGAGTTCTGAAGACCGCACGGACCACCTGATCCAGCTCCGTAATCTGCAGGACCAGACCAAAGGTTTCCAGACGTTTATCCCGCTGGCCTTTCACCCCGCGAATACGGAGCTTGGCAAGCTGGTGGAATGGGATGAGACGTCGGGATTTATGGATTTGAAGAATATCGCAGTTTCACGGCTGATGCTTGATAACTTCCCGCATATCAAGGCCTACTGGATCATGATGTCGCCTCGCGTTGCACAGATCGCCCTGCGCTTTGGCGCTGACGATCTCGATGGCACAGTGGCTGAAGAAAAGATCTATCACGATGCGGGCGCGAAGACTCCGCAGGTGATGACCCGCCAGCAGATTGTCCGGCTGATCAAGGAGGCCGGCTTTGAACCCTTTGAACGCGATACGCTCTACCGACCCGTCATGCGCACCGAAACCAGCGTAAGCGTGCAAGTTTAGCGGGTGTCTGACCCTCCAAGAACCTTCTGTTAATTGAGCTGCCTTCGCCGGAAGTGCAACGCCACCTCATAACCCAGCAAGGCAAATACCGGCAGATATTCCAGAACTTGCATCAGCGGTGAGTTGGAAAACGAACCGCCGGCGGCATAGGCGATAACCGGGGAATACCCGAGGACGCAGGTGACGGTCATCAGGAGCATTGCCGGGCTGGGGCAGAAGCAGAGGAAGGGTACAATCCAGGTGAAATACCAGGGGAAAGCGTTGGATGAAAGGAAAAGCAGTCCGGAAAGGACGATGAGTCCGACACGGAAAATATCCATCCTGGCCTTCAGGACGTAAATGATGAGAAGCAAAAGGATTACCCCTGCCACAAGCTGCGCCTGCCGGGTTGAATTCCCGGCGGCCAAAAGCAGTCTGTATAGACTGTCGTTGCCCTCCCACTCGGCGGCGAAATCCGACAAACCCCGGAATAGATGGCCGGCCGCGCCCAGGAACGGAAGATAGCCCAGCACAACCACGCCACCGAAGATTCCGGCGTAGGCCCAGCGGCAGCGCTTCAGAAAGGCCGGCAGAAGGACAATTGGAAAGAGCTTGGCGAGGGCCGAAAGGCCCAGAAACCCGATTGACAGGACGGTGCGACCGCCTATAATTAGGAATAAGACCGCTACCAGCAGCGTGAGGATGGCCAGGGAATCGTTATGCCCTGACAGCGAGAAGGCTACCAGAACTGCTGGATTCCAGGCGTAGATAAGGACGTGCTGGAGCGGGCGGTTCGCTGCGGCCAGAATCAAGAGTAGCAGGGCGACCGTTGCAAGGTCGAACGCCGTGAACAGCCGCTTGTAGCCGGCAACGGTGTGAACCCAGGAAAAGGCCACCTCGCTTACCGGGGGGTAGAGAGTTGGCGTAGTTTTTCCGGTTTCGATGGGATGTTGAGGGTCCTGCGCCCATTTAAGCTCTGGCATGGCGGGATATACAGTGTAGGGATTCAATTGGGCGCGCACGATGCGCCCCTCCCATTGGTAGCGATAAACATCTTCCGAGAGCGTAGGGCTCAGCGGCAAGAAAAAGACACGAAAGACAACCGTCGCGCCGAGAATCACGAAGAGTGCGGAAGCGCCACATTCGTACCTTTGGACGACAAAAACTGCTACCAGGTACAGCGCTCCAGCCAGTAGCATCAGTGCAATGACCTCCGGCACATGGTTCTCCAACGGCTGGTAATGGCGGATGAATTGAAAGATGTTCCCAAGTGCCAGGGCAATCAGCAAGAGGCCCAACGGGCCCCTGTAACGCGATTTAGTGAGGTGTTTGTCCATTTCAGGATGCGTGTTGTTTGTATTTCTTGAAATAGAACATTGTGGCTGAATTTTGCCTTTGTCGGTTGAGGCCTAACTCCGAGGTTCCATGATCCATATACTTCTGGGCATGCTTGAGGTTCCCGCGAACCCGATTACGCATTACGTGTATCTGCTTTTTCACCGTGACCCTTTTAGCGGGATATACCAGCCCAACGCATTCGATCTCTCGATTGAGATTCCTTATTTCCTGGTGCTGGCCATTCTTTCGGTTTACGGAGTTCACCGGTATTGCCTCACCTATTATTATGTGAAAAACCGGAACAAGAAGCCCAAGCCGCTGAAATCCTATGAGAAACTGCCGCGTGTAACTGTTCAGTTGCCGGTTTACAATGAGCGATACGTTGTGGACCGGCTCCTCGAAGCTGCTGTTAACCTGGACTATCCGCGCGAGTTGCTCGAAATTCAGGTGCTGGATGACTCCACGGATGAGACCCGGTTTCTTTGCTCGAAACTGGTTGATCAGTATGCCAGCGCCGGCTATCCCATCAAATACCTTCACCGGGAGAATCGCCTCGGCTTCAAGGCAGGCGCCCTGGCCGAAGGCTTGAAACAGTCTACCGGCGAGTTGATTGCCGTTTTTGACGCTGACTTCGTTCCTCCGCCACCCATCCTACAACAGATGGTCCATTATTTTACCGATCCGAAAGTGGGAATGGTGCAGGGCCGCTGGACCTGGATCAACCGGGACTACTCTGCGCTGACGGAAGTTGAGGCCATTATGCTGGACGGCCACTTCGTCGTGGAGCACGGGGGCAGAAGTTCATCGGGGCGATTCTTCAACTTTAATGGTACGGCCGGGATGTGGCGACGGTTCGCAATTGAAGATGCGGGCGGCTGGGAGCACGATACTCTGACCGAAGACACCGATCTCAGCTATCGCGCGCAATTGAAGGGATGGAAATTTATTTACGATCCGGACATTGTGTGTCCCTCAGAACTGCCCGTGGAAATGAACAGTTTTAAGACGCAGCAGGCGCGATGGGCCAAAGGCCTGATCCAGGTGGGCAAAAAGATTCTCCCAATCATGTGGAGCAGCGACCAGCCCTTGTACATCAAGATGGAAGCGACGTTTCACCTGACTGCAAACATCGCCTACCCGCTGATGATCCTTTTCTCTCTGATTCTTTTGCCGGCCATGATTGTTCGCTTTTACCAGGGCTGGTTCCAGATGATGTATCTGGACTTTCCGCTGTTTGTCCTTTCAACTTGCACCGTGTCCGGCTTCTACGTTGTTTCCCAGAAGGCCTTGTACCCGAAAGAGGGGATTCGCCGGCTTTTTTACCTGCCCTTCCTGATGGCGACGGGCATCGGTCTGGCCGTGACCAACGGCAAGGCCGTGATCGAAGCGCTCCTTGGAATTGAGTCCACCTTTGTCCGCACGCCCAAGTATAAGGTGGAGCGGAACGAAGAAGGGTGGGAGCGCAAGATATACGTGCGGCGTCGCATCGGCTGGATTCCTGTCGTTGAACTTTTGATGGCAGGTTACTTTTTCTACGCCGCTGCCTATTCTTTTTCAGTCCAGAATTATCTCACCACTCCATTCCTCATGTTGTTCCTTGTGGGTTATTCCTACATGGGAACCATGTCGCTCCTGCAGACGCCTTTCCGGCGGCTGTGGTTTAACCTCCAGGAATTCATCCGGGTACGGACAGGGGAAATTTCACCCGCGCCATCACAAAGTTGAGCCCTTACAGTTCACGGTGCTCAACGCCTGGTACGTTGTCCCAGAAACATCAGAAGTTCGATCAGCCCGTAGACCGCAACGCAAAACCACAAGTCCACAATCAGCCCCAAGTCGGCATGGTACGGGTGGTGTTGTGCTGCCGGCGGAAGGTGCGGCGCGAGAGCAAAATAAACGAGGTTGCCAATCACTATGGCAATCAGATACTTGATCCAATGCTTCGCTCCCGGGGTGAGCCCGTCCATGATGTGATGCCGCCGCTCTCTGAAAAATGCAGACTCCCAAATCTCTCGATAGCGAGAGCCAGTGTAACATCAGTGACTCGGGAAACACATGGCAATCCATGCCCTTGCTGGTAATCGCAGTCTGAGGTTATTGATGGCTGTCCAGAATCATTTGTCGAACCATCAAGCTCAGGCTTGCAGGGTTTTTCAGTCGAGTTTCGCATCCGGGTCGCCCCACTTGTTCCTGCCCCCGTTGTAAGATAAACATCGGATTGCGATGCCGAACCCTCAGCTCAAGCTGACATCTGAAGTCAAGTACCTGAAGGGCGTTGGTCCCACGCGGGCCGAGTTGCTGGCCGCGCGCGGCATTCACACCGTTGAGGAACTCCTTTACTACACTCCCTTTCGCTACGAAGACCGCACGCATCTGACTGCAGTTGGCGACTTGGTGCCCGGACAGACAACGACAATCCTGGTCAAGGTTATGACTTGTGGCCTGACGCGGACACGAAAGGGAACATATATTTACGATCTGGCCGCCATCGATGCCAGTGGAGCGCCCCGTCCTCGAATGATCCGCTGCTTATGGTTCAATGCCAGGTACCTTGAACGCAACAAGACATTCCGCAGCGGCCAGCAGGTTTTCTTCTACGGCAAAGCTGAGACTGACTTCTACGGCACCGGCAACCTCCAGATCGTTCAACCACAATTTGAGATCATTCCTGAAAGCGACACCGGCGAAGCCGAATCGCTGGAAGTGGGCCGCGTCGTGCCCATTTATGAATCTGTGGGTCAGCTTGGGCCGCGAGTCCTTCGCCGGCTGATGAGGACGGCCCTGGACTCGGTGGGTGATCAGTTTCCGGAACTTTTGCCTACGTCGGTGCGAAGCAAGAACAGCCTTGCGGGCCGCACTCAGGCTTTCCGCCTGACCCATTTCCCGGACGGCCAGCAGTCCTTTGAAGAACTGGCCCGATTTCGAACGCCCGCGCAGATTCGCCTGATTTTTGAAGAGTTGTTCAATGTCAGCGCCGGACTTGCGCTGAAACATCGCAAAGCTAAATCCGCTCCGGGAATCCAGTTCCAGGTTACGGACAAACTGCGCCGGGACATCAAAACGATTCTTCCTTTTCACCCCACTGGCGCGCAAAAACGGGTGCTGAAGGAGATCGCCGATGATATGTGTTCTTCCCGGCCGATGAACCGATTGCTGCAGGGAGATGTCGGTTCCGGCAAGACGATCGTTGCGGTCCAGGCGGCTCTTTTGGCGCTCTCAAACGGCTATCAGGTGGCGCTGATGGCTCCCACGGAAATTCTGGCTACTCAGCATTATCTTTCCATTCGCCATCTGCTGGAACCGCTGCCGTACAAAGTCGACCTGCTGACCAGCGGGCGAAACACTCGCGCCAAGGCGGAACTGAAGGACGAGTTGTCGCGCGGCGAAACCCATATGATTGTGGGCACCCACGCTCTGATTGAGAGTGACGTTGAATTTGCCAAATTGGGGCTTGTGGTAGTAGATGAGCAGCACCGCTTTGGAGTTCTGCAACGTTATCGTCTGATTCGGAAGGGGCAAATGCCGGATGTGCTGGTGATGACCGCCACGCCGATACCTCGGACGCTGGCATTGACACTCTATGGCGATCTGGACTTTTCCGTGATTAATGAACTGCCGCCTAACCGTTCACCTATCGTAACAAAGCTCGTGGAAGAGCAGGGAAGGGAACAGGCATTCGAATTTATCCGCAACAAGGTGGGCGCGGGCGACCAGGCTTACGTCGTGTACCCCGTGATCGAGGAGTCTGCCAAGCTGGATTTGCGCCCTGCACTGAAAATGTTCGAACAGCTTTCTACGAATGTGTTTCCGGAATTCAAAGTAGGACTGTTGCACGGGCGGCTTTCCAGCGCGGAAAAAGAAGAAGTCATGGAGCGTTTCAAGAAAGGCGACATCCGGATACTGGTTTCAACCACGGTGGTTGAGGTGGGCGTTGACGTGCCGAACGCGACCATCATGCTGATTGAGCACGCCGAGCGATTCGGCCTTTCACAACTCCACCAACTGCGCGGGCGGATCGGGCGCGGGCGGAAAAAATCATATTGCCTGCTGTTGGCCTCGGACCCGCGAACACCTGAAGCCGACGAGCGGCTGCGGACCATGACCGAAACCAACGACGGCTTTAAGATTGCGGAAATCGATCTCAAGCTTCGCGGGCCGGGGGAGTTTTTTGGCACACGGCAATGGGGTATCCCGGCCTTCCGCATTGCGAACCTGCTGCGCGACCAGGAGATCCTGGAGTGGGCTAAACGTGAAGCGACGGAGTTCATTGAACATCCACAATCGCGGCAGGAATTCGATGCTTACGTCAGCTTCTTGCGGAATGAGTGGTCGCGGCGTTACGGACTGGCGGGCGTGGCGTGAAGGTGCGGCCTGAAGCTCTTTTGTGGTCTAATAAAAATTTACTTCTTTAGTTTTTTGCTTCGAGACGGCAATGCGTATTATTTCAGGCCAGAACCGCGGACAACGGATTCAAACGCTGAAAGGCACGCAACTCCGGCCCACGTCGGACCAGATGCGCGAAACGCTTTTCGACGTCCTGGGCCTGAGTGTGCGAGGTTCAAGATTTTTGGATGCCTACGCGGGTTCCGGCGCAGTGGGTCTGGAAGCATTGAGTCGCGGCGCAAGCGAGGTGGTTTTTGTGGAGCACCATCGAGCGGCCTTCGAACTTATTCGCAAGAACCTTGCGGCCCTCAAAATCGAAACCGGTTTCTACCTTATGAATACCAAGGTTC
>JAJXZM010000374.1:486-9597 GCA_021780055.1 Acidobacteriota bacterium | reverse complement strand
ACGCTTCTTCCGCGCGCACCCTCAACTGAAGGACATCCCGCTGATCGTACTCTCAAGCAGGGAGGAGGCCATAACCAAGGCCGAGGCGTTTGCCCTTGGGGCAAATGATTACCTGGTGAAGTTACCGGACCGCATCGAACTGGTTGCCCGCATCCGTTACCACTCGAGGGGCTATATAAACCTGTTGCAGCGGAACGATGCCTACCAGGCCTTGCTTCTAAGCCAGCAAAAACTCGCCAACGAAATCGCACGGGCGGCCGAATACGTCATTTCACTGCTTCCGTCGCCAATCGGCCGCGGCGACATAACGACAGCCTGGAGGTATTTCCCCTCTGCGACGCTCGGCGGCGATTCGTTTGGCTATCACTGGATCGATGAGAATCACTTTGCGTTCTATCTCCTCGACGTTTGCGGGCATGGCGTAGGGCCTGCTCTCTTGTCGGTCTCAGCGCTGAACGTGCTGCGTGCTCAATCCCTTCCTGACGTCGACTTCCGTGACCCAGCGGCTGTGCTCGGCGGGATGAACGCGAATTTTCAGATGGAGAAACAGAACGAGCTTTACTTCACGTTGTGGTATGGAGTCTACAATCGACAAACTAGAAAATTGAGACATGCAAGTGCCGGGCATCCTCCGGCGTTGCTTTTCGGGAACTCTTCCCTGCCCGCCGAACAGTTGATATGCCAAAACATGTTCATTGGAGCATTCCCCAATGTGGAATTTGAGAGAGCTGAAACCCAAGTGCCGAAAGATTCGCGGCTCTACCTCTTCTCCGACGGCGTGTATGAGGTTGAAAAGCCCGATGGAACGATGTGGTCGTTTGAAGAACTACAGGAGTACCTGAGCCGCCCGCTGGCGGAACCCGGCACGGAGATCGAGGCACTTTACAAGACACTTCAGGGTTTGCACTCAGGCGATACACTGGACGATGACTTCTCCCTCTTGCGTCTTGACTTTTCCTAGGAGGAAAGCACTACGAAGAAGCTGTTAGAAATGTCGCAGCGTCGGCCTTCATTGAAAGGGAATGGGGGGTAGAACGCGCAATGGGGCAGCAAGACTTCCACCGACGGGCAAGAAAACAGGGGCCCGCTAACGAGAGGCCGAACTGTGTGTTAGTCCTTGAGAGCCTTGAGCGCTTGTTCCCTGGAAGGATAGATCCCGATGTGAGAGGTGCACCCCGAAACGTGCAGAACCTGATAGATCAATTCAGCCACATTTGCGAGGACTATCTTTCCATTCAGATCGGTCATCCTCTTGGCCACCGTCAAGAGGACCCTGAGACCGGAACTGTTGATGTAGTCCACGCCGGATAAATCAAGAAGCAGATGACGCGCCCCGCTGTCGATGAGGTCGGTCATCTTTTTGAGAAGGTCTTCCGAGGCCTCTGTATTTATCTTTCCGCCGATCCCCAGGACGATGACATCATCAACTTTGCCCTCGGTAAAAGTCATTTTAGCACCTCCTTCGTAACTAAAACCCCGAGACGAATGGTGCTCCTACGCGCAGCCAATCTTCTTTTTCATGACCAACAAGTTCTTGCCGTCGAGCCGCTGGTACTCCAGTCCATCCATGACCTGCCGGACCAGATGGATCCCCAACCCACCCACCGGGCGCTCATGCAGAGGCCGTTCGAGATCGGGTACGGCAACCTCCAAAGGATTAAACGGCGTGGCATCGTCCTCAATCTCCACTGTCACTTCGTCGTTCGAGAGGGACAAGCGAACGTTGAACTGGTGTTCGTCAGGGTCCTTCCAACCGTAGCGGATGACGTTGCTGATGATTTCGTCCAGCGCCAGGTTGACATGAAATTCCACGGCAGAGGAGATATTGTTCCCTCGGCACCAGGCTGACACGGCCTCGGACATTCTCTTCAGTTCGCTGAGACGGTTTCTCAGCACCAGGGATAAACGGCTTTCCATCACTGCTCCGAACCTGTCCCGGGGTCAAGCGCGGTCAGGATATCAACGGCCATTGACAAGAAGGGTCATACCGACAGGCGCGCCACATGGCCTGCAGGTCAGATGTAGGTTCGCTCCAACATCTCGGCAGCGGTCTCGTCCAACTGATCTGCGCGCCGTACTTCCTCGAAGCGCGCCAGCAGATCGTCCACGCGGGTCCGCCGTTTCTCCGCGCCCTTGAATTCCTGGATAATCCTGCCGCGATGCATCATGATCAACTGGTCTCCCAGGTTGGCGGCCTGGTGCATCGAATGGGTCACCATCAGGGTTGTCAGCCGGTCCCGCGTGACCACAGCGTCCGTAAGGGCAATTACCTGGTCGGCGCTCTTCGGGTCCAACGCGGCTGTATGCTCGTCCAGCAACAGCAATCGGGGCTTCAGCCAGGTTGCCATCAAAAGGGTCAGAGCTTGCCGCTGCCCACCGGAAAGGCTGCCGATGATGTTGTCCAGCCGGTCCTCAAGGTCCATATTCAACTGCCGCACGCGGGCGCGAAGTTCGTCCTTTGCCTTCTTGTTCAGCGCCCAGCCCATTCCACGTGGCAGACCACGCCGTGCAGCCAGCACCAGGTTTTCCGCGATTGTCAGGTTCGGTGATGTTCCACTGAAGGGATTCTGAAACACTCGGCCCATCAGCCGCGCCCGCCGATGTTCGGGCCACGCTGTAATATCAGTGCCATCCAAGGAAATGCTACCGGAATCAACCGGAAAAGTGCCGGCTACAGCATTAAGCAGAGTCGATTTTCCTGATCCGTTGGTTCCAATGATGGCAACGAATGCGCCTTCTTCGAGCGTAAGATCTACGCCCTCGATTGCGCGCACTTCGTTGGGAGTGCCTCGGTTAAAAACCTTTGTGACGCTTCGTATTTCAAGCATGGGATACGCTGGCCCTCCGTGACCTGAATTTGCGCATCAGGCTGGGCAGTATCAAAGCTAAAAAGACGAAAACCGCGGTAATCAGCTTAAGATCGTTGGGGTTCAGTCCCAGGCGCAGTGCTATTGCCACGAGCAGGCGGAACAATACCGAGCCCATCACTGCACCACATATAATAAAACCGAGTTGGCGTGTTCCCACCAACGCTTCCCCAATGATGACACTTGCGAGTCCCCAAACCACCATGCCGATACCCATCTGCACGTCGGCGAAGCCCTGGTATTGCGCCAGAAAAGCTCCGGAAAGAGCCACCAGACCGTTTGAGACCGCAAGCCCCAGCACGATCATGTTGCCATCGTTCACCCCCAGCGCCCGGATCATCTGACTGTTGTCTCCGGTGGCGCGCATCGCCGTTCCCAAATTAGTCTGGAAGAATGCGTAGAGCAGCACGCCGGTCAGGGCGATTGCAACAAAAGTCAAAACCAGGATGGAAGCATCGAGGCTGGACACTTCCCAGCCCATCACATTCAGGCTCGCACGGCCACCAAGCAGCGTAGTACCGATCCCCTGAGCATAGGATGCGAGCGTCTTTTCTCCCAGCAAAGGAACATTGCTGCGCCCCATGATGTGCAGATTAACTGAGTAGAGTCCCGTCATCACCAGGATGCCCGAAAGCAATCCGTTGATCTTGAACTTGGTGGCCAACGTGCCCGTCACCGCGCCCGCCCCGAAACCCGCTACAAAACCAGCAGCCGTGGCTACTACAGGATTCACGCCCTTAACAATCATCGCAGCAGCAACCGCTGCCCCCAGCGTGCTCGACCCGTCGGCCGTGATATCAGGAAAGCTGAAGATTCGAAAACTGATAAACACACCCAGGGCCAGCAGTGAAAGAATGAACCCAATTGTCAATGCACCAATCAGGAGGCTCATCTAGGACCTCTCTTCGATGGTTTCGCCAAGCGGAGCCAGCCAGCATGCGCCGCGAACAAACTGGCTCTGACCTGCCCCCGCGAAAGCGCGGTCGTCACTCAGGAGATGAAGAACACCCAGCAGTGTCTGATTCTCGAAAAGCGATTTGACGGTCTTTGTCAGTTCGATGTTACCTTTTTGCAGCGGACGGTAAGAAAACGCCGCAGCGTGAAAGTGCCCCACGATTGGAGCATCAGAAGTCAATGGACGCAGAATCGGGGCGAGCGCTCCTTTAACTGCACGCGCGGCCACGCCCGTCACCAGCGCGAGACTACGCGTATAGGATGGTTCAGCAGTAAAGCTGAGCCACTCGCGGACCCGGGGAAATTCGAATGGCGCGTTTCCCTCCGCCTCAACGGTAGGCGGCCGGCGCAGGGCAGCCCCTATCAATCCCGCCGACTCTGCCAATATGACCAGCCCAGTCTGCTCGGCGCCGGCTATTTCCAGAGCGGATTCGACCAGTTGAGTGAGTGTTACAACCCCGGCCTCATTCTTCGCCTCAAAGCGCGCCAGCTTGGAGAATTGGCCCTCGCAGGCAAGACCGTAACAAACCTGCACGTCCGGATAAGACGCTCCAGCAGCTACGAGGTAGTCGGGGACGTTGGTGCCATCCGTGGGAAAGTACGCGACGGTCCCCGCGACGGCAAGGAATTCTCCGAAACGGCCGCGACACTCTTCAAAGCTATCTCCGAGTGCGCCCAGGCCGATGCCGAAGGTGGATTCGGGAAATTGTACCGTACTGCAACTGTCCTGACGAAAACGGCAGCCCCTCAGCAGATCCGGATCACCCAGCAGCCGAAATTTCAGCTTTGCCTCCAGCGTGCAGGCGAATACATCGAAGGCTGCTCCGTGTGCTTCCAGACGAATACCCATTGCAGGGGCCACCGCTGTGGCAACGCCAGGCGGGGCGGCAACCGCGGCTTCGGCGCTCGTGCCACCAAACAACACGCCCGTGAGTTTGGAAATCTCCAGGACTTTCCTTACCGGCTCGGAGGCCTCCGACACCGCCAGGGAGCCTTCAATTTCTCTCAGTTGCCTGTAGTACTTCACCAGTACTCTGATGCCGGCTGAACTGAGAAAAACGACTTCCGAAAGATCCAACAGCAGATGATGTGAGCCGCGGTGAATCTCTTCGTCCAATGCCTTTGCCAGGTGGTCCGCCCAATAGCCATCCAGGCGTCCTTTAACCTTAAGCCTTTTGGCTTCGCCTGACGTCTCTACCGTGATTTCCATGATTGGGTCCTCGCGTTCAGCCAGTGTTCTTCCAATTATTTGTCGATCACCCTGTCAGCCTTCCGAACTATTGATTCGGGGATCGTGAGGCCGATTGCCCGCGCGGCCGCCAGGTTCACAATTACCTTGTTCTTGCGCAGTAGCTGAAGTGGGATCGAGGCGGGGCTCTCTCCCCGCATAATACGTACTGCGAGTTGTGCTGCTTCGACTCCGCCGTCGTAGTAGTCCCGCGCGACCACGGCCACCGCCCCTTGTTCCGCCCCAGAAGTCATGAACCCGAATGACGGCAACCCGGCCCCGCGCGCTGCCCGGGCAATGCTGGTGAAGCCGGTAACCGTGAGATTGCCTGCAACCTGGCACACAGCGTCAATTTTCATGTTGCACAGCGCAAGGGCGGCGTCCGGCAATTCCGAACTTGTACTGGCCGGCACGGATACCACTTCTATTCCCAGTTTCTGCGCCTCCAACACCAGTTGGTCCCTGTTGTAAACAGTGTTCACTTCCGAGGGCACGACAATCGTGCCAATGCGACGGGCGTTGGGAAGACACTCGCGTAGGAGCACAAGGACTTCTTCTGTAGCGCTGCCCGTTGCAACTCCCGTCACATTGGGTAGATGGTCCGTAAAGCTGCGGCCCGCGCCCGCAGTAATAGGGTCAGCCAGGTAGGTGAAAACGATGGGTAATTGCGGCGCCCTGCGAATAGTCACCTGCAACGTCGGCGTGGAAAGCGTCATCAGCAAATCAGCCCTTGCCGTCAGTGCGGCATCAACCAGAGCGTTCAGCGTGGACATGTCACCTTGCGCGTTGCGGACCGTTATTTCATAATCACGACCTTCTACCAGACGGGATTGCCGCAGGCCTTCCATGATGCCTTTCTCCGCCTCCTCTGAGTCACCCACGTTCACGTATTCCAGTAGATTCACGTTCCATTTCCGGCTCGCTCCGGCACCGCCGCCGCGGCTCTCACGTCGGCCCCAATCAGAAATCAGCAAAACTGCAGACGTCAGCAGGATGAGAACCAATCCCAACAACAAACGCCTGGCAATAAGCCACATACGAACTCTCCATGTGCTCGTACCCACCTTCGGGTCGTGTCACTTCGCCACCGCGGTCCGCTGGACACGGGTTTTCTCAGGCGGCAGCGAATCGGGCTTGACTCCCGCAAGCACTTTGGCAGCAAGGTGACCGCTTTGCTTGCCCCACTCGACATAATCGTCGCCGATAGCTCCCGTCGCTCCGCGCTCGACAAAGCTGGGTTCGGTTGCGTAAACAGGCACCCCGTTTTTCTTTGCTGCCCCAAGTATTGCTGGGAACCCTGTCGTTGTCAGATTGTCAGCCGAGATAACAATGATTCTGGCGCGGCGCTGGCACAAGGACTCGGTCGCCTGCGGGAGATCTGATACGACCGCAGCGGTGGCCTCAACCAGTGTCAACTTGCGTTCCCGGCATGCCTTGCGAAGTTTCTTCACAGAAATCTCCGAGTTCGGTTGGGACGGATCCCAAACTGTTCCGACGGTGTCGAAAGGCGCTTCACGTTTGAGCGAGAGGTCCACGACACGGTCCAACGGCGGATCGTCGTAAACCCCGGTGATGTTCGGCGGTCGCTGATCGCCCTGGAAAATCCCCAGCACTTTCGGGTCGCTTGCCACCGTAAACACAATCGGGATGTCATGAATCGCGCGGGCGGCAGCCAGCAACACCGGTGTTCCAGAAGTAACCACGAGGTCTGCGCCTTCCGATTTAATGGCAGACATGATCAGCGGCAGTTGTGTGACATCGCCCTGGGCATTAAACCGGCGTACGACAAAATCGCTGCCTTGCTTCAAACGGGCTTCTTCCAGGCCCTTGATGAAGCCCTCACAGCTCTCGTCAATTACCGGGTTGTCAACAATCTGCACCATCGCAACTTTGGCCGGTCGGCCCCGGCGCGCCCGCAGGTTATAAAAACATACGCTCTCCTTCAAGAGATCAGGGGGGACGTTCAGCCGGAGTGCCTTAAGCGGTTCAAAGTTAACCTCAATGCGTTTCTTCGCAATGTTCTCAATAGGAATGGTTGCCGGACTTTCGCCCAGAAGGACGCGGGAAAGCATGACGCCCGCTTCGTAACCCGGCTGGTAGAAGCCGATCTGAACGGCCAGGGTTGCACCTTTGTCCACGGCCTCAATATCGTTTGTCAGTACCGGGAGTTTCGCTTTGGATGCCACGTTCGCAATAGCGTCAAAAGCGATGGTCGCCGTGTTGTCCCCCGCGATCCAAATCGCGTCAATGTTCTTCTGGGCGGCAACCTGGGCCGCCAGGTAAACCTCGCTGCTACCCGTCACCGGCACCTCTTCCAGACGAATTCCTTGTTTCCGGCAAAGCCCGCTGGCCACCTCGACCACCTTGCGAGAATTCGCCTCCGAGCTGTTGTAGATGATGCCGAGAGCCTTCAGATGGGGCAGGAATCTTTTGTAGATGGCCAGCGAGTCCTCCAGCGGGGGGAAGGATCCAACTCCAGCCACATGCGGCAAGTGGTCCGTCATGCTTTTCCCGGCTCCGGCCGCTATCGGATCGTAAACATAAGCGAAAACCACCGGTTTCCTTTTCACCGTGGCGCATGCGGCAGTAAGGCAGGGAGTAGTGAGCGTCACGATCGCGTCCAGGTCAGAATTGTCAAAGTTCTGGAGAAGTTGTGTGATGTTTGCGATCTCTGCCTGCGCGTGAGCCTGACGAAACTCCAGGTTCTTCCCTTCGACGAAGCCCCGATCGCGTAACGCATCCTGTACTGCTCTGATGACCAGATCCGCGCCGGGTTCAGGTGCGAAATAGACAAGGCCCACCTTGTAAGTGCGACCGGGTTCAGGTCCTCTGGGACGCGCAACATTTGTCGATTGACCTTTCTGCGAGGCAGTCGCCCTTGCCGTTAGTGCAGGGGGGACACTCCAAGGGTCTTTGAGTCCCTGGAGCGCAGAAGTATCAATAACCAGCCTTTCCGGAACAATGTTCTCAATGCGAACGGTGGCGGGATCCCTGCCCTTCAAGACCTGGGAAGCCAGTTCGCCTGCGAGTGTGCCAACCTCGAAATAATCGGCCCCCAAGGCAAACAGTTCACCTCTTTTCACGGACGCAGGGGTGTTGCTGAAAACCGGGATTCTTCCCTCCCTTGCTGCAGCCACCACAGAGTCCGTCGCCGTTTCAACAGTATTGTCGCCCCCGATCCAGAGGGCCTGCGCTCCGCGACCGACAAGGGACTTGGCAGCCTCCAGAACACCCGCAGAGTTTTCAACATTGGCTTCCAAAAGCTCGATACCCAGCTCTTTACACTTCTTACGCGCTTTCAGAACGCACGCTTCAGAGCAGGCCTCGGACGCATTCCACACCACTCCCACGCGGGTCAGCCTCGGGTAGATTTCTTTCGCGATCTCAAACGTGTGCTCGACGGGCTGGAAAGTGCCGATGCCAACAAGGTACCGGGGATGATCAAACGGGTTGACGCCACTGATGCCTACGCCTGCGCCGAACGGGTCCGTCACGGCGGCGAAAACGTGGATGACTGTTCCGTCCTTATTTGCGCTTGCCATTGTCTGCAAGGCGGGCGTACTGGAGGTTAAAATGAGGTCAAAGTGTCCGCTAACAAGGGCCTTGGCTACGGTGTTGGCCGTTACAAAATCGCCCTCAGCGTTGAAGCGCTGGATAGAAACGGTCCGCCCGTCTACAAAGCCATTCTTCGCCAAGGCATCGATCATCCCGGCCACGTTTTCGTCAAGGATGGAATTCGAGGCAAACTGGAAAATCGCCAGCCGCCGTGCCTTCTCAGGCACACTGCTCCTCTGCCCGCGCCGGTTCCAGTCCGAAACGAGCAATATTGCTGACGCCCCAATGATCAACACGATTCCTAATGCAAGTTTTCGGATCGTTGGCAGCATGTCTGTTCAGAACCGTTGCCCGTCTGTTAGCGTTCAGATGACCTCACGGCCCTCGATCAGTTCGCAAAGTTGAAGGAGGATGTGGTCGGCCCGTTCGCCGCGCACACCCTGCATTTTGTCAAATATGCAGGAAATAAATAGCGGGATTATCTCTTCCAGAGCAAAACGGAGAGAG
>JAJXZM010000374.1:0-476 GCA_021780055.1 Acidobacteriota bacterium | reverse complement strand
GAGTTTGGGTGTCCGAGCATAGTTCCGCCTCCCAAGGCACCAATGCTACTGGACTATAAACCCAATGTTGGCCCGTTAAGGCCCCGTCTGGCTGTGATGCCTGCCACAGGGCGGTGTGACCAGCGCCTTCTGACTGGAGCGTCCATCAAAGACACTGGCTAAGTCTACGTAGCCAAGCTCAAGATATCGTTCGATAACGGCCAAACGGCTGCAGAGGTTTGCTGATTATCGTGCGCGGTATAGAGCCTTCAGCCCGTGTGACATTAACGCCAGAAGTAGCCAAACTGTTCAGCCATCGGCGATCCAGGGCCTGCCCGAAATAAAAGACGGAAAGACAAACGGGTCCGGCAGTTGTCAGGTTCGCTCATTGGAGGATGAACCGAACAGCTAATCATTAGGTCGCGCCGGATGGGATCACCCTGCAGGTTGGAATTGACAGCCCAATCTTCGACGTTCAAGAAACACTTGTTTGCTCA
>JAJXZM010000114.1 GCA_021780055.1 Acidobacteriota bacterium | reverse complement strand
CTGAAGCAATCACCCCGGCCAGAGTCAAAGCATTGATATACCCAGACCGGTAACGTGTATCTTTCATTTACGGACCGGTGCCTGCGTCTCGATAATTAGTTCACCTTCTACTTGCAGTTTGTTCAGATGGAAGCCAGGACGGAATTGAGTTATTCTGTCACGGCCGTCGAACACGTCGTGTCCGTGTTGATTGTTTGACGGTAAAGATGAACTCCACTGATGACGGAGAACCCATGAAATCCAAGTTACTCCTGATCGTATTTGTCCTGCTGGGAAACACGCTTGCCATGGCGCAAAGCGCGCAGAGTATGGTAGATGAATTTCTGCCAACCCAGTTGCAGGCCCCCGAAGTTGTTACCTATCAGATGCAGCAGTTTCTGATGGGACACGCGCCTGGATTGCCGCATCCCTCGAGCGCCGCGCAGTGGACGCAGGAAGCAAATCGTATTCGCCAGCACGTCCTGAACGATGTGATCTACCACGGCTGGCCGAAAGATTGGGTGGATTCTCCGCCAAAGTTTGAAGACATGGGGTCAGTGCCCGTGCCGGCCGGAGCAGGATATCGGTTGCGCAGATTTCGTTACGAAGTCGTTCCGGGGTTCTATTCGACTGCCGTGCTGTATGAGCCTGAACATCTGGAGGGAAAGGTTCCGGGAGTTCTGGACGTGCTGGGCCATTTTCCAATCGGCAAATCCGAGCCTTTTGAACAGAAGCTTTGCATTAACCAGGCCCTGCGCGGAATGGTCGCGCTCAGCATTGCCTATATTGACATGGGAGAGTTGAGGCTGAAGGGTAACGAGCATTATTTCGGCTCGGACCTCGATCTGGTGGGAGTGAGCGGAGTGGGGCTGTTTTACCTGGCCATGCGCCGAGGACTCGACTTTCTATATGACAATCCGCACGTGGACCGAAACCAACTGGCGGTCACGGGGCTTTCCGGAGGCGGCTGGCAGACGCTTTTGCTCAGCTCGCTTGACACACGGGTACAGGTTTCCATTCCTGTCGCAGGTTTTGCTTCGCTGAAGGGAAGGTTGGAGAGGCTGCCGGGCGAGCCGGGCGACTACGAGCAGCTTGCTCCGGACCTTTTGGATGGCCAGGGTTACCAGACATTCGTTGCCATTCGGGCGCCTCGACCTACACTTGAGATCAACAATGCGGAAGATTCTTGCTGCTTCCGGGCTCCGCTGGTCAAGCCCGATAACTACGACGCAATCAAACCTTTCTATGCGCTCTACGGCAAGCAGGATGCTCTCCAGTTTCACGCCGATACGCAGGTCTCGGCACATAACTACCAGCGTGACGACCGGCAGCAAGCATATCGATTTCTCGCAAAGTGGTTTGATCTTCCTGGCAAGCCGGACGAGATTCCAGTGGAAAATTATGTAAAGAGTTACAGTGAGCTCGCCTCAGGCGTGCCCGCTGATAATTTGACCATCCTTGGACTGGCCAGGCAATTCGGATCCGAAATCCATCACCCGCCCGTCCCTGCGGACACGGGCGCCCGTGAGGAATGGGCCGGGACGCAGCGGGCAGCGCTTGGCAAAGTAGTGCACTACAAGTCGGTTACCGTTGAGCATCCCTGGTATGTGGCAAACACGGATCACAGCACTGTCGAATCAATTTCCCTCAGGTTTGCCCTGAGCAATGAGTTGAGCGCAACGGGAGTCTGGACAAAATCCATCTGGACGCCCGAAAACGCGCCGATGGTTGTAATGATCAATGACAAAGGTCGGCCTGGCGTAAACGATGAAGTGTGGGATCACGCCCCCGAAGCTGCCAACCTGGTTCAAACCGGAAAGCAGGTGCTGGCCCTTTCCATACTTTTTACTGGTGATGCAAACCCCTCAAAGGAAGACGTGGGCAGCCTCGGTTATATGATGACGGCGGTGGGCGCGCCGCCGCTGGGCCTGGAGGCGGCGCAGTTGATTGCAATCACCCAGTGGGCGCGGCAACGGTGGCACCCGTCGCAGGTCACGCTTGAGAGCGATGGCTACCGCATGCAGTTGGTATCGCTGGTGGCGGGAGCATTACAGCCGCGGCTGTTTGGAAGTATTACCATACATCACGGAGTGCGCAGCCTGGCTGACCTTCTTGTGGAATCGGTGAAGTCTAACGAAGTCCCGGACGTCTTTTGCCTGGATCTTTACAAGGATTTTGACCTCGATATGCTAAAGGTCATGGCAGCGCCCGCCAAGGTAACGGAGACTGACTATGTGGAATTGACTGCCTCAAAGCAGTAACGCTCTTGATTCCAGAAGCCCAGCATAGATTGGTAGCGACCATCGGGCAGAATAGACCTCAACCTTGGCAGAGTAAATCTCCGGCTTGAGTAAGACGCCGCGCAGGCAGGGGGCTGTTCCTGCGTAGGCCAGTTGGCGGCGCTCAACTTCCATCATGCAGGTTTTGGCGCACGAGTTCACTGCGGTTCACAAAGCGTGGCGGCCCGGTCGTGAATCAAGCGCGACCTTCACAGATTGCACACGGCCGTTGAATTTAACCGTGGTTGAATCGTGAATACTTTTCGCAGCAGTTTACCAGTATTTGTGAAATTGAGTCGCCTAAAAACGTGGTGAGTGCTACGCCTTGCACCAGGATCACAGTGGCGCGTGAGCACCGTGATAAGATCAAATCGATTGCAACAAAGTATGTGCGGCTGTCGGGACAGAACGACCGAGAAGGATCAAGGTGTGCCGAACCCGAAAAAGCACGAGGAGGATTCAATGCAAGGTGTCAACAGAAGAGGGTTCTTACAAACGGCAGCAGCGGTTGCTGTTGCAGGCGGAGCGAAACTCACTGGACTCAAAGCGGATGAGCCGAAGCCCATGCGCATGGGATTGCTGGTGGCGGCAACGAATGAGCCGGAAAAGGTGATGGCAGAGGTTCGCGGCTTTGGAATTCCCACAGTCCATGTGATTACGTCTGATTTTTCATCCGTTATGGAACGGCGCTTGCGCACCGCGCTCGATAGCAACGGGATTGAAGCCACGGTCCTCGTCTCTTCAGGGCCGGGACCGGAAAAATACGACCTGTACGAAGGCCCCTTGACCTACGGTATTGTGGCCTCGCAATATCGCCAGCAGCGCGTTGACCATCTTAAGCGTGCTTCGGACTTTGCCAAACGCCTGGGCATTGCGGTTACTTTCAACCAATGGGGATACATTCCAGAAGTTCCGAGTGACCCGCTCTACGAACCCACGGTCAAAGCTGTGCAGGAGATTGCTTCACACTGCAAAGCGAATGGCCAGGTCTTTGTCAACGAAACCGGGCAGGAGACGCCGATCACTTTGTTGCGGACAATCCTTGACACCGGAATGGATAACGTGAAGGTGGTTTTGGACGCGGCCAACCTGATTCTTTACGGAAAGGGAAGTCCGGTAGACTCGCTTGACGTTATCGGGAAGTACGTAATCGGCGTCCACGCCAAGGACGGATTTTATCCTACCAACCCGCGATATCTTGGCCGGCAGGTAGCTTGTGGAAATGGGAAGGTTGGATGGCCGCGCCTGATCCGCGGATTGAAACAACTGGGTTACACGGGGCCAATTACGATTGAGACCGTGCTCGGTCGTGAGCACCGCGACCAGGAAATCCGTGGGGATATGGCTTACCTGCAGAAACTGATTGCCCAAAATTAACGCGGCTAGAACACCCCGCCATCGGTTGGGTTCGAAGCCCTGAGGGGCCGTTGTTTCAGCCGCGATGACTTCCGGCAACCAAAGAGTTACTGGAATTCCACCTGGATCGTTACAGGCACTGTTACCTGCGGGATGAACACCTCCGATTTGGAAAATGTCTTAACTGGGTTACCGTTCACAGTAGCCCACCTGATGCTGTGTCCTTGGGCGATGGGAAAGCGGGCACTGAGATCGACGGGCTTTGCAGGCGGCGTGAGCGCCAGAATCATCCTTCCCGGCTTGGGATAACTAAGACGAAATGAAACCTTGCCGCCGAAGGTGACGGGAGCGTTCTGGATACTGATACGCTCCCCAGGCGCAATCCACTCCGCGGGAATTCCGGCCAGTACGTAGAGCGTGCGGTCGCGGCGGTAGAGCAGCATATCACGAATCAGGTTCACCAGATTGGCGTTGGCCCAGGCTTCCGGCATGTCTCCGGTCCCCTGGCCGTTACGGAACTTGGCGCGTTTTTCAGGCGTTGTGTCGCAGACAGGCGGAAGATCCTTGTTCACTCGGATTTCCTCCCGCCACACGTTTGTCGTGTAGGAAAAATTGAGAGCCGAAATCAGCATGTCCACGGCCTTTTGAACCTGCCCGCGCCGCAGGTACGTTTCAGCCACGTTCATGGATTCGCCGGGCCAAACGCCGCCGGGCCCCATCCATGCCATATTGGTCGGCTGCCCGTGGAATTCGGACAGTTCCATTCGTTCCAGCAGCCCGGTTACCCAGGGATTCCCGGGCGCGAACAGTTGCGTAGGGTAAACGGCCAGAAAACTCTGCGAGATGGCTCCGTCCGGCAAGGTGGGCATCGCCGGCAGATAGAGCGGGGCTTCTTTCTCCAGCGATATGGCTCGTTGCATGGAATTAAGAATGGCTGCTTTGAAGTCCGCATATTCTTTCGTGAGGCGATCGGCATCGGCGGTTTTGCCGAGCACTAAGGCGGCCTGGCGTGCGCAATCGATCTCGAAGAGTGCCATTACGTTGTGAGTGTAGGCGTGGCCCTGTGGCAGCCCGCTGTCGCCATAACCCCACGGCAGCAGGCCCCACCAGTAAGGCTTTTCGCCGGGCTTCAAGGGCGGGTTCGGCTCTGCTCTGCAGCTCCAGGGAAGCTGGCGTTCAATTCCTTGAGCGGCGGAAGGCGCACCAGGCGGCAGCTCCGTCTCTTCGCGGTGAAGACCGATCCAACGGGCAGCGGAATATAGATAAGGATAGGCCTGCGCAATCCAGGCGCGGTCCCGGCTGAAGCGATAGTAATCCCACACTGTGCCACCCTCTCCGCCGATGGAGTCCCAGGCGGGCCAGCCGCTGATGGCCGGCCGGTCCCATTCGCCGTCGTCGTATTCTAAAGAGAAGGCATGCTCGGCCGTGGCTTTGGCGATTTCCATGTGGCCTGAGACTTCGAGAGCTCGAGCTTGGAAATATTCACCGCGGCTCCAGTACTGCCGATAAACGCCAGGGCCGTCGAGTGCCCACAAATCACCCTCCGGGCCTCGCTCGGTCAGGATCACGACGTAGGCCAGGGAAGAGTCGTAGAAATCCTGAATCTCGCGTTCCGGCACTTCAATCTGAGTGCCTGCCGCCCAAAATGTTTCCCATGATTCGACAGCATGTTGTAGGAGATCGGGACCGGAAAGTATGGCGATCGATGCCTTGTCTCTTGCGAGCAAACTGTAGGGGCGCTTAAACCACAAAGTCAGGGTTGAATGTGGCGGAATGTCGGCTTCGTAGTCGAGCAGGAAATTCTGCTCCTTGGCTGAGAACGTGCCCGATTGCGCCTGAGCCAGCACGACTAGATACCCATCGCGAGTGGCGAGTGTCGGTCCATTAGCAAAAGCCGGCAGATTATGCCGTTTACCGCTGACGCGGACCTCTACTCTGGACCCTGATCTCCCGGTGTTCATCATGCGAACTCGTACGACGTCCACGCCACGGCCAGAATTCTCGGTTGA
Source organism: Acidobacteriota bacterium (assembly GCA_021780055.1). The sequence continues at coordinate 3,985 of JAJXZM010000114.1, read as the reverse complement.
AAAGGCGAGTTCCTCGATATCGAGATCATGGCCGGCGAGACGAGTTACGACAAAAGGGAAGCGATTGCGATAGAGACGCTGCCCGGTGACTTTGAGAGGTGATCCGTCGTTGAAAATCTGAATTGCGAGCTCCCCATCCAACTGGTCGCTGAAGCCGAAAGGAACATCGAGCCCGCGCCGTTTCAGGCTCCATTGTGACCAAAGCAGATTGCCTTGCATGTCCACGATGGTCTTGTGGCTGCCCATGGGAAGCCCGATCAGGCTTTGCGCATTGGTATTTGAGTAGGCGTGTGTGATATGTACGCGGTTGCGGGCTCCGACACTAGAGGGTGATATCAAAACCGCGGCCAGCGTAACCATGAGGCACTTCCGGATCATCCAATCCTCCTCTCCAGTGGCTCTGTTGGTTTTTATTTGCAGCGCAAGCGTAGGGCGCCAACCGCGAGGCATTTTATCACCCGGCCGATCGGGCGGTAGGTCGTTTTTGCACGGTACTCTGTCAATTTGGAATTTGTGCCTGGGATGGGTCCGCTAATAGCCAGAAGATGAGATGAATACGGGATGGGACTTGGTGAAGGCACACAAGGAGGGCATGGTCGAATCTCCCGGATCGATACTTGGCCGGTGCCAGAATACCGGAAGAAACTTCAAAGCAAAAGCTGTGTGTCTGATGTGTTTCTAATCCAAGAAGACGGCGGGTACCAGGCCGCTTTCGGATTTGCAGATTGAGCAAGTTAGATGCTGAGTCTTTCTTGGCCACAAGGTGGGCCCGATTTCCAGCCTTTAGCCAAGTACTTCCCCGCGAGCTAGCAAAAACTGCCATCCTGTGTAATTTTGCATCGTTCCAAGTGGATACGGAGGTGCTTTGTGGATTTCTGACGCAGTCACAGGTGGGGTTATCTTTGGGGACTTTTAGATCGTAACTTATTGAAAATGCATGAGCTACTTTTCGCGGAGGAGTCGGAGTCCAACAGGTATGTCGGAGGTGCCTGCTGGACTCCGATTCTGGAGGAGTTCAAGCGTGTCTTTCCTTCCAATGGTAGAGCACTTCCTATGCCAAACGCAGCGGGATAGATGCTCAAATTTGGTACACTTTTCGGACAGATTTGCGCTGATAATCGTCAAGCGTTAAGCCATGGATCCGTGAAATGGTGGTTTATTTTTTGATGAGGTAGGTTAGTCCGTGACCTGCTTTATTCGGGGAAATAAGCTTCTCGGGCGCAGACTACGATGAGCGAGGTTTAAAACCAAGGATCAGGGTTCCCAAGTGAATTGTTTTAGTTTCCTGCGAAGCCACGGACAAGATCAAAGAATCTTGTCCGTAGCTATCTAGGTGAAAAGTGGCTGTAGCAGTGTTGCCTTATCGGTTCGCTGACGCGCCGCAACAGCATTAAACTTCCTTAGTTCCAGTGTCCGGAGTCTGCCAGTGCGACAATGCTGTTGGCAGTTTCCCGGCACTGGTCCTGCAAAAGTTGAAGTTGAAACTCAGCTTCTGCTACTGACATTTTGGGGAAAGCATCGCAAAGTGAACTCCGCATACCGGCCACAACCGGCAGCAGGGCCTCTTCCGACAAGATACCCAATTCCAGTACTCCGACAAATTCCTGTATCAGTATCGTTTTGACTCTTTGGTCAAAATCTTCCACTGACATCGTGCCAAACATAAGCCCCCCTCCCTTGGACCCTTACGTTTGCTCCGTGCCTTAACAGGGTCTGCTTTATCCGGACCCTATATAGGAAATACCATCAGCTCGCGAAGCGGACAATAGAACTTTCGTGCCCGTAATGCTTGAACTAATAGCTTGTCAGGAGGAATTTTGATCAGGCTGCCGTGGCCGGGCTCTACCCTGATGTCAGTCTGGGGGGAATCCAACTTCTGTGCCTTGAGGAACCGTTTGTGGGTTCCCTTGGGGGCCTTGGGATGAGCCCTTGGTGGCAAACTCCTAAACCTCTGCTTTCGTCAAAGGATGAAGCTGTGCTTACTGTTTCATAGTCAAGCCGAGTTGACTCCTGGTTTACAGGAAAAGGTAGGCACTAGGGATTACGAGTTATTGCTCGGGTTGCCAAGCCGATATGCCTCAGGCGATAATGAGTCCCATGACATCAACCACTGCGTTTGCCCAAGGACAGTTTTCTTCCACACCTGAATTTGAACAGAAGCTTAACCGACTGGCTGAAGTAGCCGTCCATGTTGGACTTGGGCTCGGGCTCGGTCAGCAATTAGTGATGACCGCCACATTGGATGCCGTTCCGCTGGTGCGCCGCATCACGGAGTATGCTTACATAGCCGGGGCCACGCTGGTGACCACGCTGTTGGGGGACGAGGAAGCGACGCTGCTTCGTTATCGTCACGCGTCGGACGCGAGCTTTGACGTGGCGGCTGCCTGGCTCTACGAAGGCATGGCAGAGGCTTACCGGAATGGAGCTGCACGGCTGGCAATCGCCGGCGGCAATCCTGCATTGCTTTCTGGAGAAGACCCGGAAAAGGTGAGCCGGGCAAATCGCGCAGCCTCCAAGGCCTACCGGCCCGCGATGGAACTGATTACGCGGCACGATATTAACTGGACGATTGTTTCCTGCGCTACTCCGGCTTGGGCGGCAGCGGTGTTTCCGGACCTGCCGCAGGAAGAAGCGATGCGCCGCTTGTGGGATGCCATCTTTGCTGCCTCCCGTGCCGACCAGTCGGACCCTGTTGCCGCCTGGAAAGCGCATGACGCGAAGCTGCACGCCTGGGCGGACCGCATGAACCAGAGCCGTTACTCAGCGCTGCACTTCAAGGGACCTGGCACCGATCTGAAGGTGGGTCTTGCCGACGATCATCTGTGGCTGGGCGGGGGTACCACGGCGGGCAACGGCCGCTATTGCATTCCCAACATGCCCACTGAAGAGGTCTTTACTACCCCGCACAAGGACCGCGTGGACGGGTATGTGACCAGCACCAAGCCGCTTTCGCATCAGGGAACGATGATTGACGGCATCTCCGTGCGCTTTGAGGCCGGTCGGATTATTGAGGCCCACGCGACTCGCGGCGAAGAGGTGTTGCAGCGCATGATTGAGACCGACGACGGGGCGAGGCGCCTGGGAGAAGTTTCATTGGTCCCGCAATCATCTCCGATTGCCTCCAGTGGGCTGCTCTTTAACAACACGCTCTACGATGAGAATGCCGCCTGCCACATCGCGCTGGGACAGGCTTACAGCAACTGCGTGAAGGACGGCGATAAGCTTAGCCCTGAAGAACTGGCCGACCGGGGGGCAAACGACAGCCTGATCCACGTGGACTGGATGATTGGATCGAACAAGATTGACGTCGATGGAATCGTCGCCAGCGGCAACGCCGAACCAGTCATGCGCCAGGGCGAGTGGGTCTGATTTTCTCCGTTTCGATGATGCAGGGCGATGCCTGCATAATACGGACTATGCTTGCTTGACCCTTGCTGCTAAACTCGCGTGCATCTTTGTCAAACGAAGGGAATTGTTCGCAAGGACCACGGAACGCTGAGACATTTCAGTTTCACCAGCACTAAATCGGCACCATCGCGGACCGTGCTGTAACGTTGCTTGACGCTGATCCGCGATTCCTTTAACGACAAGATGTTCCTGAACCTTTTCCGCGGACCGCAAGGAACGCGGTCGGTGCTTGTACCGGGCAGCCGCCGCGTATAGAATGCAGCTGTAGGCAATAAGGTCACTTAAGTAGAATCTTGAAAGCAATTTCAGAATTCTTTCCTCCCAGGCACCTTTCAGAAGGAGAGGAGGCCACCATGCGTCATCCATATCGAAGATGGAATCAGTCTGCAGGGCTCGCATGTTGTGCAGTACTGATTATGGCCGCTGCAGGCTGTCATGTTTCGAACGGGTCGCCCGTCGGAGAAACTCGCACTACATCCAAAACGGTGCCGCTCGGACAGCAGAAGTCAGTGGATGTCGAGATTAAAATGGGTGCTGGCGAGCTGCGCGTTGCAAATGGCAGCAGCGACCTGATGAA
>JAJXZM010000274.1 GCA_021780055.1 Acidobacteriota bacterium | reverse complement strand
TCATAGCGCGAACCGCGTCGCGCCACAGGATACATCCGCGGAACGGTTTCAATATTGTGGTTCAGGATGTCCGGCCGAGCCTTGAGCACGGTGGCAAGGGCTTCATCCGATCCGCGAAAATCCGGTATCAGGACCTCGACTTTGCAGCCTTCAACCCGCCGCCGCAGGGCCTCGATCGTCTGCGCAAAAATGGTTGAGCCGCCGTCCTTCAGGTCGTCACGGTCTACTGAGGTAACCACAACGTATTTAAGGCCCATGCTTTCGGCGGCCTCGGCAACGCGTTCCGGTTCCGCCCAGTCCACCTGACCGGCCGGGAGTCCCTTGGGTACGGCGCAAAAGCCGCAGCGGCGCGTGCAAAGCTCGCCCAGAATCATGAAGGTCGCCGTGCGGTGGTGCCAGCACTCGGCAATGTTGGGGCAGCGGGCGCTTTCGCAAACCGTGTGCAGCTTGAGCCCGCGCATCAAGCCCTTCAGCTCAAAGTAGTTTTCGCCCGAAGGAATGCGCACCTTAAGCCACTCCGGCCGCCGCGCCGGACGTGAGTTCGAGCCGATTTGGACAAGTTCCGCCATCGTTAAACTTTCATTCTAGCGTGAACGCCGGGCGGGAACAACCGGCTGAGCACAGCGCAGGCACTTGTGGCCTGCTGCATTTAGGTAATTCGAGAAAGAACGGCGGGCCGTAAAGATCTGCCTACTTGACTTCCAGCAGCGCGCCGGCGCCGGGCGCCAGCCAGTTCATTTCTCCAGCAAAGGAAACAAGTTGGCCTGTGTATGGGGAAACGAGAACAAGGTGCTGGTTCTGATCTTTAAGGTCGATCGCGTAGCGCATTGAAAATCTCAGGGATTTGTTAACGATCATCAGGAAGGGATGGCCCTCGCCGTCCCGGAACTCGCCAATCAGGTATTCGGGGGCGACGGGAGGGCTCTGAAAGGTCGTTGCCCGCACCTGCTTAACCAATTCGCTCTTTTCGATGGGCGCGGCCCCTTCCGGCAGGGGAGCGGAATGGTAAACGCCCGTGCTGTGCAGCTTGATCAACCAGGGCGCCAGTGTGCGAATCTGGTCGTTCAGCCGCCTCAGCATGTACCAGGTTTCCGTGCGGTGGCCGAACTGGTCCACCGGAGCCAGCCTGAAGTTGCCCACCTTCGGAGAAAAATAGGTGAAGTACTCAATGCCACGCCCGCCGTAAGCAATGGTGCTGTAGGCCTGCAAGCGCAGTGTGGCGTCACTCGGTTCCATGTAACTGAAGTGGCTGTTGGCAAGGATCACGTTCCAGAACGGGATGCCGGCCTTTTGCGATGCGTGCCGGATGGTTGCGAGGTTGGTGTAGAAGCGGCCCAGCATTTCACCGTTAAACAGCGAATAATTGTCGGAACTGAGCAGCGGCGGGTGGACCTGGTCCACGAACTTTTGCACATATGCATCATAGTTTGGTGCTCCCAATTGCGATGGTGTCGCGTAATTGGGCAGCACGTTGACATAAGCCCAGGATCCCGGCATCGCTTTCCGCAGCATCAACGCGACCTTGGACAGGCCCGGCATCAGCGCGGTATTCGGCTCGTCGTAGAGGAAAAACCCCAATGCCGCAGGATGGTTCCGGACCTCTTCAACTAAGGCGTCGATCTTCTCCCTAAGTTCTTTTTCGCCCGGCATCTCGGTCAAGTCGTAACCGTTCACCCGGTCGTCTGTAACAAAACAAGACAGTTTTGCGGCCTGCACGAGGTCAAGCTCTCCAGGACGGCAAAATCCCGAAATGTTCAGCCCGGCTTGCCGCATCAGATCAAGCTGGTGCGGATCAGAAGGCGACTGGTCCCAGGCCATCAGAGCAAAATCGCGCGGAGAGACCTGCGGCGGCTCTACGAAACTCTGCGCCCTTACCGGGATTGTCACGCCAGCCAGCAGGAACACGCTCAAAGCAACGCAAAGCCGAACCCTCATAGATGCCCCCAATGGTACAAGACATGAGAAATCAGAGTCTGTATTATACCTGCTGTTGGTAGATGCGCCTGTGGTGCAGACCCTGGCGGCCTGCGGTGCGTGGTTTAAAAAGACCCCGGTCCGTGGAGGCTTGTGCTAACAAGGCGGATCGGAGGCAACAATGGCATGGATCAAAACGGTAGAACCTGAGGTTGCGACCGGCGAGTTGAAGAAGGAATACGCGAAGGCCGTCAAGCGGGCAGGAAAAGTCTTCAACATTCTGAAGGTCCAGAGCCTGAACCCGAAGATCCTGCAGGCATCGATGGGCCTCTATCTGGCCACCATGCGTGCTCCTTCAGGGCTTTCCCGCGCCGAACGCGAGTTGTTGGCCGTCGTTGTATCTCGTGCCAATAATTGCTTCTATTGAACCGAGTCTCACGGAGAGGATCTCCGTGCCCAAAGTGGTGACCCCGGGCTGGCCGAGCGCGTCAGGCACAACTATCTCTACGCCAAGCTACCGCCGCGCAGCAAAGCCCTGGCTAAATTTGCCGATCTTGTCACGCGAACCCCCGCTGCCGTCCGCAAACAGGACTTGGACATCCTTCGCAAACATGGCCTCAGCGACCGCGACATCCTGGACGCGGTTGAAGTCATCGGTTATTTCAACTACATCAACCGCGTTGCTGACGCGCTGGGCATCGATCCCGAACCCGAAATGCGCGCTGCGCTTGAACGCAGGCAGAAATAGAACCGCGCTCCAGGTGGCTGTCAGGAAGGCGAAAGAAAAGGCCGGTTGATGGGTAACCGGCCTTCAAGGTGATCTTTCTTTAAGGATTGGCTTCCGGCGATGTGCCCGCCCCCGAGGCGCCAACCGGTCCTAATCTTCGAAGTGTCCGCTCACGCCGCGGAACCCGCGAAACGCCTGCTTCAGGCCCCAGCGAATTACTCGCGAGCTGTCATAGCAGTGCGACAAGATGTAGTTGCAGGTGGAGAGGCATGTGGTCGAGCACGTCTTCTTCATCTCGTCGAGTTGGTGGACGTCGAATTTGTGGTTCCCGACTGTCCCCCAGTCGTAGGTAGCGGAATACATGGGGAAACAAGGCGCCAGCGTGCCCTCGGGCCGGATAATCAGGTTGTTCTGCCCCGCCCGGCACGGCCAGGGTTTCACCTTGCCTCGCATCAACTTCTTCATGTCGTGCATGTGCGTCTGCGGGTTAGCCATCTTGTAGCCCTGACGGCTCTTGTCGATCAGATAATCGAGCAGCGCCTCCACCTTCGGGAAGTCGTCCGGCGTCAGATAGGTGGTGTTGTCATCCAGGTGCTTAAAGTGGTCCTGCTCAAGCATCGGCGCTTCGTTCAGGTGATAGTCGGTAGCGATGCCGTTTGCGCGCGCGATTTCGGTGAGTTCCTTTACATCGTCCTGATTGATGTGGGTGATGTTGATGTTCATCATTACCGTGTAACCGTAGTGCCGCTGGCGCTTGATCAGGTAATCGAAGTAGGGCCGGATGCGGTTCAGCGCCTTGGGCAGGCCCGGCTTCTCTTCCACGCAATCGATGGCCAGGTTCACGATTCCGATTCCTGCGTCGCCTATCTGGTCAATCACTTCGGGACGCATCAGCCGGCCATTGGTGGGCAGGTAGACGTAAAAGCCTTTCTTGGCGGCATAGTAAACGACCTTGTGGACGTAACCCGGCCGCAGCAAAGGTTCGCCACCCATCAGCGCCAGCACGCGGCATCCGGTGGATTCCAGCCAGTCGATGGATCGGCGTGCCACGTCTTCCGTCATGCCCTTCACGTCGTTGTTATACGACCAGCAGTAGTGGCAATCAACGTTGCACTTGAACTCGGTGAAGAGATAGGCAATGATCGGCCGCAACTCCGAGGCGCGAAAACGGGACTTTACAAAGGGCATCGCCCAGCACTTCAGGGCCCGCATGGTGTTGATCTTGTGATATTGCTTCTCGGTGTAGTCAACGCCTTCTGGAAGCGGGTGCTGTGGGTAAACGGGCTCCGGCAGCGTGAGGGCCTGCGCTTCCGCGGAGGGGGATTTCGGTTGCAGAGGAGGTGTTGTTTTCGGCGCTGTTCCTGGCTTCATCAACAGATCGCGCAATTGAACATCCACTCGAACCGGTACGGAAGCGCCAGCAGTGCGTTCCAAATTCTCTACTTCTGCCATCGAGAGCTCCTTTCTTCACACTGGTTTAGAACTCATTGGGGAAGGTCTCTTCAAAATGCAGTTACAAATCCAAAAGCCAGAGCAGTTGAATAATCCGAATCGTCACGGTTGTCCGGACGGGTATATGCAAAGTTTTATATAACTTCCAATAATATACACCCGAAACCTTCTGCCGGCACCTCCTTTCGCGCTGGACGTGATTTGCTGCTTTTTATGCCAAGGCCGCAGAGTTCCGCTCAATATATTCGGGCCTGATACTTACAATTCCGTCAAGCCGACGGACGTGCCCGTCACTCGACACCCAGCTTTAATAAGATGCGACTTCCGGGCTTTCTGCTTCAGGGAATCTTCAGTTCTGGCCGGCCTGTCCTATGAGTCCGAAGACACATAGACTGCTTCACCACGAAGCATCACCTTCTCGATGGCCAGTTTGTCCTTTCCCACACGGAATAGGGTCAGATTGGCAGGCTGGCCTTCTGCAATCCCACTGCACGTTTCATATCTGGCAAGCAACCGCGAGGGATTAGCGGTCGCCGCCTGAATCGCCTGGCTTAAAGGCGCTTCGGCGAAGTCCATGAAGACCTTGACGGCGCGGTTCATGCTCACCGCAGACCCCGCCATGCTGTGCCGGTCTGCCGTCACCACCCGGCCCGTCGGCAGAAGCTCAATGTCCATGTCCACCAACTTGTACCGCCCCGGCATTAATCCGGCAACATGGACTGCGTCGGTTATCAGGACACAACGATCAATTCCTTTGGCCCGATAGATTACTCGCACCAGATCTGCCGGAAGGTGAAATCCGTCACAGATCATGCTGGCTGATAGCTGATCAATGGCAAGCTGTGCCCACAGGGGGGTGCGGTGCCGGTCGATCATTTGTGGACAACCGTTTCCAAGATGAGTATTTAACTGAGCACCCGCCTCGGCTCCCTCATGGATCTGCTCCGGAGTTGCGTCCGTGTGGCCCATAGCCACGACCAGGCCTGCCCCACGTGCCTGGCGGATGAAATCAAGCGCGCCCGGCAACTCTGGAGCGAGAGTCACAATCCCAATCCTCCCGCCCGCGGCCTCCTGTAGTTCCAGAAACTCTTCCCAGTCGGGCGGCCGCATGACTTTCGGATTGTGTGCGCCGCGGGACCCGCCGGGAGAAATATATGGCCCTTCGAGGTGATAGCAAGGAGCGCACTGGGTAAACCGCGGATCGAGGCGTCGTGCTTCTTCGAGTGCATGGAAACATCGAATAAGCCCTTCCTGGGTGTTGGTAATGACAGTGGGGCAGAAAGTAGTCACCCCGGTTTCCCACAAGGCGGGCAAGATATCAGGCACCTTTCTGGCATCGAGATCGGCGTTGCAGAAGTCGATTCCAGCAAAGCCGTTCAATTGGATATCGATCAGGCCCGGGCTAACGTAGGGCTTTGTTTCATCCGACGGCCCCACGTTTTGGACAGAAGCAATTCGACCGTCCTCAATGTCGATTTTTACCAACCCTTTCGCTGGAACATTGGCAATGAATTCCATGGTTCTCCCTGTTTGTGGCCTTGCCGACCTGTCAGCTTTGGCGGTATCCTGACGACGCTGCGATCCGCGACAAGGTGCTCACGATCTATGGATACAACGCAAATAAATGTGTAACAGATTCTATCCCGTCAGACATTGGAGCGAACCAACAGAATGTCGTAAATGTCACATCAAGCTGTGATTCAAGGCACAGCTTCCAGCCGCTAAAGTCCTATGATTGCAAGTGTAAGAGCACGGTGACGTATCGCCAAGGGTCGTGGTTAAAGTGGGGCTTTGCGGCATCGGACATAATTGGGCTGCTCGCCTGAATTCAGATTAATGACCCTTGGTGCGTGACGGCTGCAAAGGGGAGGCGATCATGATGAATATTCAATTAATCCCAGTCCTGGCTGCCAGTGGCGGGAAGAATGCCGAGGTCACGGCAAAACAACCACGAAAACTGATGGATACTTTGAATGAGGCGGTCGTCATTATCTTCTTCAGCCTTGGTCCGGCCCTGGGAGCAACGATTTTCTTGATGTGGTTCGGAGGACTGGTCTGGGGTGTCCTTTCCTCACTTCTTCGGTAGCGTCCTCCTGAAAAGTGGGCCCGTCAATTTGCTCGAATTTCGTAGAGTGACCCCGCGCATTTGCACGGTATGAGCGTGAAGTTTTCGTCAATCCCGGAATCTGCCAAGCTTCACTCTCTGCGTATAGGCCGACGGCCCACGATCTTTCAGCGGCAAGAAAATGTCAGGAACCTCAACTGGCCTTGTTGCCAGTGTCCTTGACCTCTTCAGTGACCCCTTTGAGAGCTCCCTTAAATTCCCGAATTCCCTTACCAAGCCCCCGGCCCAGCTCAGGCAATTTTCCGGGTCCAAAAATAATAAGAACGATCAGCAAAATGAAAAAAAGATGAGTTGGTTCCAACAATCCATCCATGATATTCCTCCCGGCGGCAAACTGCTTTTCCCCCGCCTGCCTCATTATATCCCCACCCACCTCAAAACCGAAGGAAAGGTTCCTATTGTTAGGCGGCCACAGAAAAGTTTTGCCGGGACATTTCAAAGCCGCCATTGCCGTTGTAAGATTTCATTCGTTTGGAGGCAAAGAAATGCCTTTCCCATCATTGAGGAGAATTCTGTTGCCGCTGCTGCTATTCAGCCTGATCTGGCCGGTAGCGGACCATTCGGCCGTTGGGCCCGGTTCGGCGCAGCAGGCGATGGACTCTCAGTTGCCGGCCGGGTGGAAGACTTACCGCCATCCAGGCGTTCCGTTTGAAATGAGTTACCCGGGCGATTTTCTGCTGGACGCTCATGTGAACGCCAAGTTCGGATTTATCTTTGCTTTGATGAAAAAGCCCGATACCCCCTGGCTGATCGATATTGATTTTGCAGACCGCGCCGGTTACTCGATGGACCCATACTCCCAAACGTCACTAAAGGAATTCGCCATCAATGTAGTCAGGCTTGGCTGCGACGCGGACGGGCCCGAGGGCAGTGTTCATTGCCCCGGGGTTGCGCGTCAGAAAGTGTTTCGAAACCGCAATGGCCTTGAAGTGTTGGATCTCTATCTCAATCAGGTGTATGAGCACTACGATCCGCCCAGAACCACAGAGAGTGTTACAGGTCCGATTTATGCGGTGTTGCTGCCCACGGGACGCTCCGGCCAGGTGGTGATCTTCAAACGCACGGACAATGACCAACAGCAGTTCGTAAGTACTGATTTGTTGAAGGAGATCGCGGATTCAGTAAGCCTTGCTCGTTGAAAGCTAACCAGTGAGTAAAGTTGATTGCCCTGGTCGTCCGCCACTACAGAGCTGGCCGCAAGCCATCTGCCCCCGCGACCGGCATGCAGCGACGCCTAGCGACCTCCCGTCTGTGAGATTGGCCAGACCGGCGCGCCATGCGAGTGAAGGGCGCAGCGCGCACGGTCGGCGATTCATCAAGATTACTCGGCTAGGGAACGCACGTCAAATACGCCCGAACTTCTTGATGGCTTCCTCGACGGATTTGTACTTAAAGATGAATGGATACATCGAGTGCTCGGTGAAGTCCAACTGCTGTGCCTTTTTCAGCACTTCCTCTGCCTTCGCGTGCGGCACCACTACCAAGCCGTCGTTGTCTGCGGCGATGATGTCTCCGGCCGAAACAGGAACGCCGTCGCAGTTGATTTGAATGTTCGATCCGCCGAAGACATAGTGATTGACCGAAGTCGAGGGAACAATTCCCTTGGAATAGACCGGAAACTGGATCCTCTGCAGATAGGCGGTGTCGCGGGTTCCACCGTCGATGACCGCACCGACAAAGCCGCGGGCCGACATGGCCGTGCCCATGATGCCTCCCATCCCCGCGATGTCATCTCCATCTTCTACCTTCATGACGTAAACGTCATCGGGCCCGCCGTGGTCGATAGCGGCCAGCATGCCGCTCAAGGCTGCACTTCCTTGATGATTTTCCTGTTTCTTCAGCAGCACCGTCACGGCGTAACCCACAAACTTCGTCCTAAAGATCGGCCGCATCTGGTGGCTCATATACATCCGGCTGCCATAAAGTTCTTCCTCTGCATCGGAAATCGAGGCAACCTCGACCTGGCGGTAATCCTGCAGCATGCTCTGCTGCTGCACTCTCTTGAGTTCTATGGTTGCCCCGACGCTCGGCTGGCCCTGTTCTCCTTTGCCGCCGCTTACCATCCAGAGAAGAGCGGCACAGCCAAGCAGCGCAGAAATCGCTAACTTCTTTAATGCGTGACGGTGAATTTTCATTTTCTTCTCCTCTCCAAGTACCAGTAGGATTTCATTTTCCTATCCGAACTCCGGGCCGAGAATTGCACAGAGCAGGTCCGGGCGTCCGGGATAGAGGTTAGGGCCTCGCACCATGCGCGCAAGCGGGCGCGACACAATGAACCCTCGCTTCGCCAGTAACTCGGACATGAACCGGCGGCCCTTGAGCGCGTCCGCAAAGACACTTTCGCGCCGTGAGCGCCGCAAAAACTCATCCAGAAGTTCCGTGGCATTCTCCTCCTCGCGGGCCATCCAAGGCCCCAGATGATCTGCCAGCGTTCCGCGGCGCCCGAATGCGTATCCCGTAATTTCTCCTTTCCGCTCAGTGACCAGGGCGAAGTCCGGATTCTCTGCCGCAAGCGACCGCAGCAGGTGTCCACGGTCAGCCCCGAAAATCTCATGGTCGAGTTGCAGCACGGGGTCAGGAACAGGATGCGGCCCGGGCGCATCGGTGGCTTGTGGGATAGTCCGCTTCAGCAGCCAGCGTTCGATTTCGTATTCGTCGCGGAATCCAAGCTTCTGATAAATCGGCCTGCCTGCCGGTGTGGCGTCGAGCTTCATGGTTCCGATACCGACACCGTCAAGGTGTTCAATGGCTTTTTCCAGCAGCCGCGTTCCGATTCCCCGTCCTCTGAATTCAGTATCCACGAGAACCATACCGATCCATGCAAAGCGGCCTTCGTAAACGATTGTGGCTGCCGTGCCGACCACCATACTCGCGACTTCCGCCACAAAACATCCCTGCGGGCTGCTTTCCAAAAAGCACAGCCAATCGGCCGGAGTCTGGTTCCATCCCGCCAGGTTTTTCAACCTCATCCCGGCGGGAATGTCAGCGGTCGTCATCGTGCGAAGATTCATGACTTGCCTGCGCTTGGGCCAGCCGTTGTCATCAGAGGGACTCATTCAGTGCGGGGCGGCGAAGGATGTGCTTCGTTTAAACTCCAGAAGACAAAGCAGATGCCTGGCAGCGCTCAGAACGACCGGCGGCCTTTCCCGGTATCCCAACTTTCCGGGTGCCTCACGCCGTCTTGCTGCTGAGGTAGTAATACAGGACCGGTGTTACTACAAGCGACAGCACGATGGCGATCAGGATGCCGCCGATCACAGCGATGGCCAGCGGCTGAAGCATCTGCGATCCCGCTCCGAGCGCCAGCGCCAGTGGCAGGAAACCGAGAGCCGCCGCCAGTGCGGTCATCACGATGGGCCGCAGGCGCCGCCGGCCCGCCTGCACTACAGCCTCCTTCGCACTGAAGCCCGCCGCCCGAAACTT
>JAJXZM010000190.1 GCA_021780055.1 Acidobacteriota bacterium | reverse complement strand
TACGTCTGGGCTTTTAGTCCCGTTTGATTTAGGCCTTGGGCGCCCCATTTCATCGGGGCGCCCTTTTCTTTTGCCCCAACTCCACTTCTTTGAGTTTCGCCGGTGAGGGCACACCGCAGCAAGCAATGACGGCGTGTTCCGGTATTCCTGAAAAGCACCCGCGGTTGCGAGGGTCGGAAGTGAAACAGATTACTTTGAGGAAATGACACTGGTTACCGCTTTCTCCCCGTAGTATCCTGTTTGCGCAATTTGAGTACCCCAGAATCATGCACGGTTGGTTGGCGCGCCCGCTGCCTATTGGAGCGGACATCGCGCTCCGTCCGAATGGAGAACATCAATGCTCCTCAGCAAGAATGCACTCCACATGGGTCCGGCTCCTCAAGCAGGAGATCAAGGCCGATCCCCGGCCCGTACCCCGGCATCCGCCCTATCCTGACAAAGCGTTCCACTACGCCCAACAGGTTCTTAGAAGCTAGTGTCCGGCTAGCCTGTAAATCGGACCTGTGGTGGCTTCCAAATCAAAGGGTACACGCGGGGCACACCGCGGAGCCGACATGCGTAAGCTATGGCAATGGTTAATCTTGTATTGGTGGAGGCGGGGGGAGTCGAACCCCCGTCCGAAAAGCCTTACGCTCGAAAGCCTACACGCTTATCGCGTTCGCTTTATGCTTTCGCCGGCGGCCCTCAGGAACGTGCAAGAACGAACCGCCAGCTAGCCTGAGCCCGGTCACCCGGTCTCACCCGGAACCCTCAGGCGGCAGGTTCCAGGCCAGCCCGCTGGATGACGCCTCTTTCCGCCCCGCGGGCATCAGCGGAAGAGACGCGCTAGCCTTGGTTAGGCAGCGTAAGCAAACTGCGTGTTGGCAGTTATGTTGTTCCACTCCGATTACGGGTGGTGTGGACCCCCGACGTGCCTTTCGAACGCGAGAGCCTCCGTCGAATCCGGAACGCCCCCTCATTCTCAGTATGTGACTGCGCGGACACGGTGTCAACACGGCGGGTCCTGTCAACCGGTTCTCTGCGGCAGAGACAGCGATTCACTGCACGGGCTTGTAGTCCAGCACCTTGCTCTTGACGTGGACGTGTTCGAAGGCGGAATTCCTGAGTGAAATTGAGATGTCACGCTTGATAAAAAAGATCACCCGAAGCCGAAACTCTGTGCCAAAGCTGATCGGGAACCATACACCATCCCCAAAGCGCTGGTATTCGACGTCAAACCCGATTCCGGGCAGGTCCGTGCCGAGCACCGTGCGCACGAAAAGGGGCAACTTGTGTGCGAGCTTCGTATAGACGCGCACCGGCTGAAAGTCCTGGGCATCAATCAGCGCCTCGCCCGCCCAGGGCGGATTGTCATCTTCCCAAGAGTGCTTGTCGCTGGGAACGAATCGGATGCGGTAGGCGCGGCGGCCGTTGATAGTCTCCTCGCCTTCAAGGTCAAACCGGTAGCCCTTCTGCTGTTCGCTCGTCAATGGAAACAAATCGCCGGCGAGACCGTCTTTTGACTTCTCATTGGCCAGATCATCCCGAAGGTCCTCAGCCAGATCACCGTCCAGGCTGTGCGTGTGGGGCCACGTGTCCTTGTTGAACTCAACGTAATGGTCCTTGACCCACGCGCGGCCCACAACCTGTTTCAGTTCTTTCTTTGTTCCGTCGGGCGTGGGAGTCACCTGATAGTCCGTGGTTTCATCGCGCATCATCTTGCCGTTCGACTTGTGGCTGATCACGCGGATTTGCTGCTGGTAGACGTACTCGGCGCGCTGCTTCGCCGCACGGTCCTGATTGGCCGCCACGCGCGCCATGATCCGATCCGCAGACGGCTGCGATGGCCCCATGGTGAGGGCGGGGTAAGGCATAAGCGCCAGAAGCAAAATCCACCGAAGCATGCTCGCTGTTCCCTTGTTATGTAATACGCGCGGGACGGCCATTTGGGTCCGCAAATGTCGATCTCTTTTTCGGAGCGCATACCGCGGCTTTCGCTGCGTGCGCAATCACGGCAAGGCATCCCCCTGCGCCCACATCTGGGACCTGAATCGTGGGTCCCTGGCCTGCCAACGCCGTTCCGGATGGAAACCATGAAAGAAAGATTCCGGCGGAGTCGCTTGGAGATATACTATCCGGCAACCGGGAAGGCAACTGGAAGATCCTAGGTGTGATGCCATAAGAACAAAGGAGGGCACTCCATGGCACGCAAACTCATTTTTTCATTTTGTATTTTTCCGTTCATCGTGGGTGCGGCATGGGCCCAGCAGCCGCGGCTTACTATTTACAACCAGGATTTTGCCGTGGTCCGTGTCCAGACGCCCCTTGACCTCAAGCAGGGAATCAATCATGTTCAGCTTTCAGATGTGACGAATTATCTCGAGCCGGACTCGGTGATTCTGCGCGATCCTTCGGGGCAATACCCGTTGCGGATCCTGGAGCAGAATTACCGCGCCGACCCTGTCTCTCAACAAAGCATGTTGCAGCTTTCCGAGGGGAAGCAGATCAACTTCCTGGTGACTCAGGACGGCCACACGGAAGTCGTCAGCGGCAAGATCATCCGCAGCGGCTATGCGCCGCCCAACCCGCCCACGTATCCCTACTATTCGAACCCCTACGGCGCGCAGCAGATTCCTCCCGCCATGCGGCAGCCCATCATTGAAGTGAACGGTCAGCTTCGCTTCTCGCTGCCGGGTGAGCCGTTGTTTCCGGCGCTCACCGAGGGAAGCATCCTGAAGCCGGTCCTGAGCTGGTTGATCGATAGCCCAAAGACGGGCCACGTGGACGCCCAGTTCAGCTACATCACAAGCGGCCTGGGTTGGGACGCGACCTACAATTTGATTGAGCCGCCCGTCGGCGGGACGCTCGACATGGTGGGCTGGGTCACCATGCACAACCGCAGCGGAATGACTTTTAAAGACGCCCAGGTTGACCTGATGGCCGGAACCGTCCGCAAGCTCCCGCCGCAAGTGTATGGGTATGCCGGGGGCGTCGCGGGAGGCATGATCGGCGGCCTTATGAGCGGCCCCGGAGCGCCACAAGTCACCGAGCAGCCTTTCGATGAATATCATCTCTACACGCTTCACCGGCCGGTCACCCTGCATGACCAGGAAACCAAGCAGGTGGAGTTCATTCGCGCAAACGGCATCAAGACAAGTCTCTATTACGTTTATGACGGGCTCAAGCTTGAGCCCAACCAGTACAACGGCTGGAGTATGGAGATGATCCGTCAGAACCGTGACTTCGGCACGGAATTTACGCGCCAGGTGCGTGTGTACCGCTCCTTCGCCAATACCGAAGCAAATCACCTGGGTATCCCCCTGCCCGCCGGCCGGATGCGCTTTTACCGCGAGGGGCAGGGCGGAAATCTGCAATTCCTTGGCGAGGCCCCCATTGTGCACACTTCGGAAAATGAGACCGTTCGGGCGTACACGGGCAATGCCTTCGACCTCACGGGCAAGCGGCTTCGCACCAATTACGTCATTGACACCATGCGCAACACGCTCGATGAGTCATTCGAAATCCAGCTCAGCAACCACAAGAAGCAGGCAGTGGAAATTCGAGTGGACGAACGTCTCTACCGGGGCTACACATGGGAAATCCTGCAGCATTCGGACCCATTCGTGAAAATGGACAGCCAGACCATTCAGTTCCGCGTTACGGTGCCCGCGGGCGGCGAGAAAACCGTCACCTACACGGTGCATTACACATGGTAGCGGGAACCTCCAGACATCGCAGGCGGGCGCCGTCGTGCGCCCTTGCAGCGCTGGCGCTCGTCGGCGGTTGCTTACTCGGCCCAGCTCGCGCTGCGGCGCAGGTTCCACCGGTGGATACCACCCAAATCACCTCCGTGGCCCAGGACAGCGCGGGCGTGATTTGGGCAATAGGGCAATTGCCCGGTTCGCCGCCCGATCTCTTCCGGTGGCAAGGCGACCATTGGGTGGACCAACCCGCCCGCCCCAGCATTCCCGGCGAGTTGGCTCAGGGCGTTTGGCCGGGACCGCGGGGCGGAGTGATTGTCGCGTGGAATTCGCCCGGCGAAGAGAGCACGGTGTTCACCTGGCAGCGGGGCGACGAGGTCAAAATCCTAGGCAGTATCAAAGCGGTAACGACCCCAACCGGCCCCGGAACATCTCTCACCAGATATTTCGAAACCCCGGAGGTCATCACAACTTCTTCAGGAGAAATCCTGATCACCGGCACTTCTCCAGACATCTTTCGTGAGGAGCCGGGCGGCAGCATTCGCCTGGCTTACACCATCCAACCCGGCCAATACCGTCCCCACCGTCAGTTTCTCAACCTGCGGTCGCCTTATCTTCCTCTCCGCGCCATCCAGGATGCCCAGGGAAGGACATGGATCTGGTCGGGGTTGCCGGCCCGCGTGGAGGTGTCAGGCATCGTGTTGCGCGGATTCCTCTTGTTTGACGGCAAGGGCTTCGACTATCACGCCCAGCTCCCGGGGCTTCCGAGCGGCCAGGTCACGTGCCTTGGACGTTGGGACAAAAACCATCTGGCAGTGGGAATCCTCAACGCCGGACTTTACACGATTGACACTTCAACCCTCACTGCCCAGCGCATGACCGATTCTGAGCCGGGCGCTTTCCGGTTCGTCCAGCAGGCGTTTTACCAGGGCAAGAACCACTACGTTATTGCTTCCACGTTTGGTCTTCCGCAGGCCGAGAACCCCGAGAGCGGGCCATTCAATATCCTGTGGCGCTTCCATGACGGACGATGGGAAAAGATTGTGACGGGTCTCGATGAAGTCAATGACTTTCTCTACCAACCCGATCGTCCGCGGCTTCAGACGCCTGAGGGGCTATGGCTTGGTGGATGGGCAAGGGGGCTGTGGTTCATCCCCTCCGCCGGTGTTGAGCATGCATCGGCCGGGCAAGTTGGCAAGCCGCTCCAGGTCAACTGGAAACAAGGCTTTCCGCTCGATAATGTGCGCCGTCTGTTTGGCTCTAAGGGCGGCAGCATTCTGGCGGTGGATTTTTCTCCCGGCCGGACCGTGGAGGCCAGTCCAATTTCGCTCCTTGCGGGTTCTGCCCCGGCCGGCAACGTCAAGGTCATCAATCCCTTCACAATGATGGAGCCGGACCAAAGGCTTCACTTCTGGAGCATTCTGACGGCCAGCGGCCGCGCGCTCGACGAATGGGACGGCGAGAAATGGACGGCGCACCCGTTGCCTGGCAACATCAATCCTGCCTGGCTCAGCGGTCTCGACGTGGACTCTGAAGGCCGGGTCTGGCTGTTTCCAGATTGCCGTATGGGGCCGATGGCCATCTTTGACCCGCACCTGGACAGGTGGGCGGATTATCCGAGTTATCAAGTCGCGCTCGCAACGCACGGCAGCCAGCCCGTGCGTTTCCTTCACCCTGATGACGACCGGATGAAACCCATCTACGGCCCGAGATCACAAATCGTTTACAACGGCGCCTGCCAGGGCATCAATTATTTCGATGGAAACAACTGGCATGTGTGGAACCGGCCCGACGTGCCCGGCGACCCGGGATACTTCTTCGACGGGCCGGCCTTTTTTGACGCCGCCGGCCATGTGGCAGTGAACATCCACCAGAAAACGCGAGAGTGGGGCCCGGAACAGGGCTGGCAGTTTATTCCCTATGTGCCCCACAACGGCCAGATCGTCAACTTTTTTGTCCCTGCTCCGCCAGGAAACCCGCCCTCGGGCTGCAGCTCAACCCAGTCAAGATCTCTTGCCCGCGACCCGTTGGGGCGGTCCTGGTGGACGTGGGACGGTTCGCTCTACGAGGGCATTCAAGGACTCTGCCGCAAGGCGCTCTCCGCAAGCCAGCCGCAGCCCTTCATTGACGGCCGACTGCTGCGCCGCGTCCTGATCGATGGACGCGGAAACGTTTTCCTTGAGACGATCTCCGCCAGCGGAAGGATTGGCGAATATGTAATCCTTTTTGCCGCCGGACCTCTTCCCCACACCACGATCCATTTGACGAAGCTCTCACCTGATTCCGTGAGTGCCGAGTTTCAGAGCTCGATTTCAAGTGGCGCGGTTTTCACGTGGAGGCTCGATGGCGGTGATTGGAGCGCGCCAGAGAAGCAACGCCGCGTGATTCTGCGCTCACTCGCGGGCGGAGAACACAGGTTGGACGCCGCTTCTATCGATCCGCTCTTGCAGATGGATCCCGTCCCGGCTGCGGCCGACTTCAACATTGGCGTCACGCCGCAAGAACAGATTCCCGCGCTGATTACCCGGCTGGAAAGCGCCCAAACCGATGACGAGCGCAAGGCAGCCATTGAGGCTCTTGCGCGGCAGCCGGCTTCAGTCGTTCTCCCGGCGCTTAAGGCGGCGCGCGCCCGCGCGAGCGGCGACGAACTGTGGTGGATTGACGCCGCCATCCAGGAGGTCATCCAGCACGCCCATCAAAGCGGGCCTGCCGGGCACGAAAGGTGATTCTGAACAAAGCGATCGACAACATTCAAGGTCGTGCCCGGAAGCAACACCGGGATTCACGCACCTGACATCGAGGTCACAAATTGTACATACCTGAATTTAACAAGCTGGACGACACCGCAACTGCGCTCGGCTTTATGCGGGCAAACCCGTTTGCGATTGTGGTTTCCGCCAGCGAAGGCTCGCCCTTCGCCACGCACATCCCGGTGATTGCCACCGAAGCCGCGGCGGGAATCCTGCTGCGCGGGCACGTCGCGCGCGCCAACCCGCAATGGAAGATGCTGGAGCAGGAGCGGGAAACGATGGTCATTTTCCACGGCCCGCACGCCTACATCTCGCCCAGCCTCTACGAATCTCGCCAGAGCGTGCCGACGTGGAATTACGCCGCCGTCCATGCCTGCGGCCGAGCGCGCATTTTCGAGGAACCCGAACCGCTCACGGAAGTGCTGCTCGAAACCATCGCCGTCTTCGAGCAGGCGTATCTCGATCAGTGGCGCGAGCTGAATGAAAATTACCGCGCCAAAATGCTCGGCCAGATTGTGGGTTTTGAAATTGCCGTTGAACGGCTGGAAGCGAAATTCAAGCTGAGCCAGAACCGCCCGCGCGGCGACCAGGCCCGCATCATCCAGTCGCTTGAATCGAGCGACGACACAGCCATCTCCGCCGTCGCCCGGCTGATGAAGGACCAGGGCCTGGGCCTGTAGCGCCGGCCCTTGGTTTTTGCGTTGGGTTTTGTAGCGCAGGCCCTTGTGGCCTGCGGCCCTTGTATCCTGCGATATCGTGCCCTCTGCCTCATGCCGCCTGAAATCGCGGCACAAACTCTTCACTGACGAAAGTCTCAATGGAAGTTGGCGTGGTATTCGCCTCCGACCGCGGCTCGAGCGGCGCCATATATCCGCTGTTCAGCGCGTCGGCCATTTCCAGCAGGATGTCCACCATGCTTCCAGACATGCCGATTTGCTTCAGCGCCGGGCGAAGCATCATCGCCGGGACCTTTGTATAAGTGAGGCCTGGTTTTCCGATGGACTTGCCGATGATGGGAGCAATTTCGGCATAGCTCACGTCGCGCTGGCCCAGCAGTTCGCGAGGCTGCTTGCCCGTAAAGTCCGGTTTCAGCAGCAGTTCCGCCGCGGCCGCGCCAATATCTCGTGTGGCAATCATCGGCAGGGGAAGGTCCGCCTGCAGCGGCCCGGCCAGCATGCCGAGCTTCCGTATCACTCCAATCTGCGGCAGAAGGTTCTCCATAAAATAGCCAGCGCGCAGAAAAACCGCGTCCAGGCCCGCAATGGCGCTCAGTTTCTCTTCCAGATGATGAAGCCCCGTGACGGGTCCGGTCTTGCCGGGCTTGTCCGCTCCAAAGCTGCTGAGCATCACGGCTTTCGGCACTGCAGCCTTCGCGATGGCAGTGGCGAGTGCGTCGGACACCTTGGCCTGATAGGCCGGAACGTCCGGCGAGGAAATGTTCGGCGGCACCATGGCGTAAACAGCAGACGTTCCCTCAAAAGCCATGGCGAGCGCGGCCGCGTCCGTCGCGTCGGCAACAAAAGCTTCAGCCCCGCGGCTGGTGAACCGCTCCAGCCGCCCGACATCCCGGCCAATCACTCGAACTTTTTGCCCGGCTTCGAGCAGTTTCCCGGCAACTACGCCTCCCGTGTTGCCGCTTGCCCCAACAATCGCATAAATCACGCCGCACCTCCCTGGTGGAATGACTTCTTAGATGCCACCCCGGCCCCGTGGGTTCAAATAAACTCCGCATGTATCGGCAGTGCAGCACCGCCGGCCCCCGCGCCGCGCGCCCGGTCATTCTGAGCGCGGCTGCCGCTTGTGTCCTTCCCCCTCAGCCGAAGAGGGCTGCGACCAGGATATCGGGATGTAAAAGGACTGCCGCAGCAGCATGTGGAGCAACATTTGCTGGGTCGGGTAATGAAGAAAACCGATAATGGCTATGGCCGTACCCAAATTGACCAGTTTCGTCGTCGATTGATGACGCATAGGATCATTGAGCGAATGGTGGAGATTCAAAAGCTTTGGATTCTTGCTTATGGCGGTCTGTGTTCAAAGGACTAGCCGTAAGCAGTCTGGTGCGCCTTCAAATACCTCGATCCCCTGCCGGGATGACAGGCCGCACGGCCGTTGAGCTACACACTTCGGTCTGTGACTGAAGTCACTGCATTGGGGTAGACGAACACGATAAATTGTGACCGTGATGAATCGGTTCCGAAACCCCAGTGCGCATTACGGGAAGAAAAGCGGACCAGCGTTGAGGCGGATAACCGTTTACAGCCTTTCACTCGCGCTGTTCCTTCTGCTTCCCATCGGGGCGGGCGCGGAGTGGCAGTGCCCCATGGGCCCCCACTGCCCGTGTCATACCGGATGGCACTACACAGCAGTCAATGAGATGGCATGCGGGGGAGATTGCTGCCGCGTCCAACCATCTCCTGACCTCAACTGGCTGGCCCAGATGGAACCCGCGCAGGGGCGGGAATACGTCGCGGCATCGGCTTTGCCGATTGTCGCCTGGGACCCGCCGCTCGAATCCCAATCCGGCCACTCGCCGATTCAACCTCTAAATGAACTGTGGACCCCGCCGCTAAATCCCCTCGCCCAAACTTCGATTCTGCGCGTCTAGTTCCTTCCACCAGATTTGCTCCGCCACACGCGTATTTTTGAAAGATATTCTTCGATCTCATAACGTGGGGCCGCTGTCACGTGGAAAGGCCCCTCCAACAAGACTCGCTACGAAGAGTCAGGAGGTTAACGATGAAAGACACGAAATGGAATCTATTAATTCCGATAGTGCTGGGGTTGATCCTGATGGCGTACGGAGGCCCTTCGGCCCGCGCTTCAGAATCAAACTTGAGCAAGAAGGAAGTGAAGACCTTGATTGCCAATGCCAAAACGCCCCAGGACCGCTTGCGGCTTGCCGCCTATTATCGCAGCCAAGGGCAGCTCGCAAAGGCAAGACAGGCCGAGCATGAAGAAATGCTCCGCCGTTATTATGAGAACCCCTTGAGCCACCGGTTGACCAAATGGCCGACCCCGGAATACCACTGCAGCTCCTTGATCCGGATTTTCGGTGCTCAGGCGCGGAAGGATGCCGCCCTGGCACAGGTTCAGGAACAGATAGCGGCCAATCAGAGGACACAGAAGTAAACTCGCTTCACCCCGAACGGCTGCAATCAGCGCATTCAAGGCGCCGTCTGCAGTCGTTCTATAAGCGCAGCCCAAGGCAACCCGCGGA
>JAJXZM010000485.1 GCA_021780055.1 Acidobacteriota bacterium | reverse complement strand
GTTCATATCGCTCACGACTGCCAGCTTGGGAACAACATCATCATGTCCAACGGCGCTTCGTTGGCGGGGCACGTTGAGATCGGCGACCATGCCATCGTCGGCGCCTTCTGCGGAATTCATCAGTTCTGCCGCATTGGCGCGTACAGCTTCCTGGGCAGCTACACAATTGTTAACAAGGACATCCTTCCGTATTCGAAAACTTCCGCCGACCGGCCCATGGGGGTCTACGGCGCGAACCGGTTGGGGCTTGAGCGCGCGGGCCTGCAGAAAGAAGATATCGACGAGCTGCAGGCTGCCTTCCGGATTCTCTGCCGCTCTAAACTGAACACCACGCAGGCCCTTGAGAAGCTGGAGGCCGAGGGGATCAAATCTTCTCATGTGAGGGCGTTGGTAGATTTCATCAAGACTTCAGAGCGTGGGGTTGTGAAGTGAACGACAAAGCTGCCAGAACTGCAACTCACGCAAGGGGCGAAGCCGCGCCGGGATCATCGGCCACCACCGCAACGGACCGCTATGCCATCATCGCGGGAAATGGACGTTTTCCGTTTCTGGTTCTGGATGCGGCGCGGGACCGAGGGATTGAGCCCCTGGTTGTTGCCATCAAGGAAGAAGCTTTTCCTGAACTGGATAAGAACGCCCAGGAGATTGAATGGCTAAGCCTTGGCGAAGTGGCGCGGCTGCTGGAATTGCTTACCGAACGCGGCATCAATAAGGTCGTGCTGGCTGGGCAGGTGAAGCACGTGCAGCTATTCAGTTCCATCAAGCCTGATGGTGTGGTTGAGCGAACCTTGAACGGGATGGAGCGGAAGAATACCGATGCGCTGATCGGCGCGTTTGTCAGCATGCTGGAGATGCGTGGCGTTCACGTAGTGGATTCAACTCTGTTCCTCAAGCCTTTGCTGGCGGCTGAGGGAAGCATGACCGAGCGCGCACCCGATGAGAGTGAGCTTGCCGACATTGCTTACGGAAGGGAAATCGCCAAAAAGATTGGCGGCCTTGACATCGGACAGACGATTGTCGTGGCGGACAGAGCCTGCGTGGCCATTGAGGCAATGGAGGGCACCGACGCGGCCATCGAACGCGCAGCGAGCCTGAGTAACGGGAAGCGGCTGGTGGTCGTCAAAGTAAGTAAGCCGCAACAAGACATGCGGTTTGATGTCCCCGTGGTGGGTGTTCGGACGATCCGGGTGATGCAGCGCCCCAATGCCCGGGTGCTGGCCGTAGATGCCGGGATGACCCTACTGTTCGAGCGGGAGCAACTGATCGAAGAAGCAAATCGGGCCGGCATCGCAGTAATCGGAATGGCGGGTTGAGTTTTTTGTGCCGCAGGATGAAGCCTTGCCTGAGGCGGATCGAGGGGGCTTATTTCGGAACTAAGGAAAGTGCCTATCGCCGTACTTGGCGTGGGAGAGCACGGGAAGCGCCACGCGCAGGCGTTGAAACGTGTCCGCGGCGCGGAGTTGGCGGGAGTTTACGATCAGCTCCTGGACCGCGCGGAATCAATGGCTGTGGAATTGGGTGTGAAGGCTTTCAAGAGTTTGGACGAGGCTCTGGAAGCTGCTGAGGCGGTCAGTGTTGTGATTCCGACCACGGACCACGCGGCTGTCGCCCGGCAGGCAATGGAAGCCGGAATCGATGTTTTGCTCGAGAAGCCTATTACGCGTACAGTAGAAGAAGCCGATGGGCTGATTGAGATTGCAAATCGAACAGGACGTATCCTCCAAGTTGGTCATCTCGAACGCTTTAATCCCGGAGTGATAGCCGCCAAAGCCGTCACGCACCAGCCCCTTTTCTTTGAAATCCATCGGCTGGGGGTTTTCAGCCCTCGCAGCCTGGATGTGGACGTGGTTTTTGACCTGATGATCCATGATCTCGACCTGGTCCTCTGGTTGGCGGACGCCGAGCCGCGTGAAGTGCGCGCCGTAGGCCTCCCGGTGCTGACAGACCGCGTCGATATCGCCAATGCGCGGGTTGAGTTTGAAAGCGGGGCTGTGGCCAACTTCACTGCAAGCCGGGTAAGCACCGAGAAGGTGCGGAAATTCCGATACTTCCAGCCCCACGAATATATTTCCATCGATTTTTCCCGGCGGGATGCGCTTCTTCTGAATGTGGTGAATGACGGCGAACATCCAGGTATTTCATTCCGCAAACTGGAAGTGCAGAACACGGACCCGCTGGAGGCTGAACTGGAATCGTTTGCTGACTGCGTCAGGACGCGCCGCCCCCCCCTTGTTGGCGGGAAGGAAGGTCGTTCCGCATTGGCACTAGCCGAGGAAGTCATGTTTTGCATCGAAGAACATGCGGGCCGCGTAAATGTTCTACTCACGCGTCCTTCAGGTCACAGCGGGGAGTTGTAAATCCGGCCTAGCGTGTGCCGGGCACCAAGGTCCAACGGAAAAACTGGTTATGAGTATCCAACCTGAGTTTCGGCTCTTGGTCGACCTTGAGACGGAAGTGGCCCGCTGGCGGCGCCGGACGTATTTCCTGCTGGCTGTATTCCTGCAAATTGCCTTTGGCCTGATCCTGATGTACTCGCCGGGCCTCTTCACGCGGTTGATTGGCGTAACTGCCGTCCAGATTCAGCCTAAAGAGGAACGTCGTCAGGAGCAGACGATGCTCTATTTCCCGCCGGACCTCCTGCGTTCCCGCCCCAAGCCGCCGAAGACCAATATCCTTTCGGACAAGAACCGGATTGCGCAAGGCAAGTCGCCCACGGTCGATAAGAACGGGTTAACCATGCCCTACATGCGCGGCAATACGAAGTTGCCGGAAATTGCCGGCGGCCATCATGCTCCGGCGCCGCCGCCGAAGCCTCCGGCCCAAAAGCCGGGTCAGGAAATGGCGCAGGCGCCTAAACCCGCTCCTCCCACCCCTCCTCAGCCCAAGAATGAACCGCAGGAGGAAGCCCAGCTTCGTCTGAACACCGTTAGGCCGCCTGAAACGAGTGGAACCCCGCACATCACAATTCCGACTACCACGCCCGGCCAGGCCATCCAGCAGTCCTTAAGGGCAGCCATCCAGAATCCGAGCGGCCCCGGCGCCGCAGGTCCGGGCGATTCGACTGACCAGTTCCAGAACATCCAGCCGAATTTTTCGACTTCCGGGCCCATTATTCTGTCTGATACCCGGGGCGTCAACTTTGGGCCTTATTTGGCGCGAGTCGTTTATATTGTCCGGCGCAACTGGTACGCCGTCATTCCGGAATCAGCGCGGCTTGGAGAAAAAGGGCGCGTCGCCCTTGTTTTTGAGATTGTCAAGGACGGCTCAGTGCCTCAGTTGCGCCTGCTGGCATCGTCGGGCTCTCCGCCTCTGGACACGGCCGCACTCGCATCTATTCGAGCTTCCAACCCTTTTCCGCCATTGCCTCAGCAATTTACCGGCAATCATCTGGTACTGGAATTCATATATTTTTACAATATGGGCACGAACTATTGAACGGTATTTGCGGCTCGGATAGAATCAGAAACGGGGAAATTCGGGGGACTAAAAAGGGATCTTTTACAGAGTTACTTCTCTGATTTTCCAGCAAATTTGATCCCATTGGTCCTTACATCGCTGAATGGAGCGCCCTTCAAAGCTGCAATTGCTCGGAGCTTTCCTGCTGCTTGCCCTGGCCCTTTGTATTTTAATGGGTGGTTATTTGCGTCTGATATGGTCGATGAGGTAGGCAAGGATTATCCTCTGATTGCTATCGCCGGGCCTACGGCGGCCGGGAAGTCTGAGCTTGCTGTCTACCTGGCCAGCCGACTGGGCGGCGAAGTGGTGAGTTATGATTCCGTCCAGTTCTATCGTGGCTTTGACATTGGGACTGGCAAGCTGACGGTTGATGAACGCCAAGGCATTTCTCACCACCTGCTGGATTGCCTTGACCCCGCAGAACCGTTTACGTCCGGCGATTTTCGCCGTGAAGCCGCGAAGGTAATCGAGGGAATACGC
Organism: Acidobacteriota bacterium; assembly: GCA_021780055.1. The sequence goes on along the minus strand of JAJXZM010000485.1, from coordinate 5,738 downwards.
GAACGCGGCAACCTGCCCATCCTGGCGGGTGGAACCGGACTTTACCTGCGGGCGCTATTGATGGGACTATTTGAGGGGCCCCCGCGTTCAGAGGTGTTGAGAGCAAGGTTGCGCACCATGGCCGAACGGCGCGGTCGGGAGTTTGTTCACAGGTTGCTGAGGCGGTTGGACCCGGATTCCGCCGGCCGTATTGATCCGCGTGACCTGCAAAAGGCAATCCGCGCGGTCGAGGTGTGTGTTGTTGCGGGAAAGGCGCTTTCAGACTTGCAGGCGCGCGGCCGCGAGCCGTTACCGGGTTACGAATATTTCAAGATTGGGCTTAACCCGGACCGCGAAAAGCTCTACGCCCGGATCAACCGCCGTGTGGAGAGGATGTTTGCCGCTGGATTGGAAGGAGAGACGCGCCTCATGCTGGCGCGCCCGGATGCCGCAAGTATCAAGGGCCTGGGATCATTGGGTTACCGTCAGGTCGCGGCCGCCTTGCGTGGAGAGATCACAATGGAGGGGGCCGTTCGAGACACTCAAACCGCCACGCGGCATTATGCCAAGCGCCAGATGACCTGGTTCCGGCGCGAACCGGATATGAACTGGTTCGCAGGTTTTGGGGACGATCCGGCGCTGAAGCGCGCGGTGTTGGAAGATCTGAAAGTCTGGTTTGCATCCAAATTTAATCGGGCCTCCTGCCTCCCGAAGGTTGTATCCTTATAAGGGGTGGCAGGGCGCTGAGCATGACGGCGATAAACAGGACCTCTATGGAAAAACAACAGAATATTCAGGACGGTTTCTTGAATTCCCTGCGGAAAGAAAAATCGCTTGTCACGATTTATCTGATGAGTGGTGTCAAGCTGACGGGAAGAATTCGCAGCTTTGACAAATTTGCCGTCATTCTGGACAGCAACGGCGCGGAGCAACTGATCTTTAAACACGCCATATCAACCGTGCTGTTAAATCGCGGAAACAGTACCGCGGTGTCATCGGCGTCGCCGGGAGGTTAGTTGGACACTCGCCAGCAGCAGGTTTCTGAGAAGGCGTATCTGGTGGGATGGGTCCAGACGCGCAGGGGAAGGATCGTTGCTGATTATGACCCGGAAGAAAGTCTGGAAGAGTTGCGTGAATTAGCTTCCAGCGCCGGGGCCCAGGTGGTTGGCTCTGTGCTGCAGCGTTCGCCCGAAGCGGACCCTGCGACGGTGGTGGGCAGGGGAAAAACCCACGAGATTTGTGTCGAGGCCCGGGCCGCCCGCGCGGACGTAGTTCTTTTTGACCAGGACCTGACACCCTCACAACTACGCAACCTGGAATCGGTCCTTCATTCCAAGGTGATTGACCGCACCCAGTTAATCCTGGATATTTTTGCCCGGCGCGCCCGCAGCCGTGAAGGCCAATTGCAGGTGGAACTGGCCCAATTGACCTATCTGTTGCCTCGCCTTTCCGGCCACGGGACGAGCCTTTCCAGGCTCGGCGGTGGCATTGGCACAAGGGGGCCCGGCGAACAGAAACTCGAGTTTGACAGGCGTCGTATCCGCGCTCGCATTCAACGTCTGACGCGGGGAATTACCAAAGTGCGTTCAGAGCGTTTTCTTCACCGGGCGCATCGCCGTGACAAACGCTTCCTGACGGTGGCCCTGGTGGGCTACACGAACGCCGGCAAATCGACCTTGTTCAACGCCCTCACTCGCGCAAGGGTCACAACTTCCAGCAGGCTGTTTGCAACACTCGATCCGACTGTCCGGGGAATCCAGCTCGCCTCGCACCGGCAGGTGCTGCTTTCCGATACTGTTGGATTCATCCGCAAGCTTCCCCCGCATGTTGTGGCCGCTTTCCGCGCCACCCTTGAGGAACTGGAAGACGCCAGCCTTCTTTTGCAAGTGATGGATGCTTCCCATTCCCAGCGGCAGCAACATGAGAATACCGTCGAGCAGTTGCTGGAAAAGATAGGCCTGGCAGGAACTCCGCGAATCATGGTGTGGAACAAGATTGACCAGTTGGACGAGGCGTCGCGGACACGATTGCCCAAAGGGCCACAGCACGTCGAAGTTTCGGCCCTTACGGGGGAGGGTTTCGAAGCCCTCCTTGAAGCCATTGACCGTGCCCTTGACGACGACCCGATTGTCGAGAGTGAATTTGAGTTTTCAGCGGGCGACGGCGAACGGCTAGCCCTGCTCCACCGGGCCGGAAACGTGCTTTCGACGCGCTATGAGGACGATCGTGTCATGGTCCGAGCCCGTCTTGCGAAATCGGTCTGTGAACGGCTGGAATCAGAGAACCATCTGAGCGTAAGCTTGGCTACCCCTCACTAAACCCCTGTATTTTGGCGGCTTTGAAACCTGTGGAAAAAGTTGTGGAAAAGAGCCTGCTCGTAGCACAGGCCCGCAACCGTGTCAAGGTTGCCTTAAATGCCGAGTTTCTTTGGGTTTTTGATTTGGCCTTTTTTTTCAATAAGATAAGGGTGGACTAATGAAGCGCTTCTTAACTGAAAGCGCAAAATAGCGGCTTTTAACGCCCCATAACACCACAAGAAGTTTTGCACAAATGTTGGCCTGAAGCTTCTGAGCAGTTGTAGCCTCTCACCACCTGCTTTTGCCGCATAAATCAATCCTTCCGGGGTATAGGCTCTTTGAGTAGCCGTAGCCTGCTTGCCACCGCCCTCCACGGCAGACGCTCTGGATGCGGCAATCCGCGATGCCCTGACTGTAAGCCCGGCACGCGACCTCGGCGGCAGATTCCGCACACTGGGAACTTTCGAGGGGACTCGTAATTTGCGTGCACATGAAACCGCAGCGAAGTGCCTCTGCACTCGGCATCCTGGAAGATGTTTGTTTCTGCAAGTTGTGAGATTTGGGGATCCTTGCAAAGCGTTGGTGGACGCATCGCAGGGTGCAGATTACTGCTGGAACCGGGAATGCGCCAAAATCACTGGAAGAACCTCGCCGAGTTTCGTTGACACCCCTCATTGCCTTGGCTATAGTGGGGATGTCAGTAAGGCTCCCTGCTGAAATCCGTAGTTTGCCCCGGCGAGTGAGCCTTCTTAAGGGATGTTCTGCCGGGGACGAAAACTCCAACTGATATGAACTTGCCTCTTTCGCTGACGGTCCTTCGGATCTTTTTTGTTCCTCTTATCGTCGTGTTGATGCTGACGAAGGGAAACAACATAGACATCTGGGCAGTGGCGGTGTTTCTGCTGGCGTCTGCCACTGACCTTGCGGATGGATACCTGGCCCGGAAGCGTGGGCAGGTGACGGCGTTGGGGATCCTGTTGGACCCTCTTGCCGACAAGCTGCTGACGGCGTCAGCTTTTATTTCGCTGGTCTGGCTTCACCTAGTGCCTGCGTGGATGGTGGTCATCATTGTGGGCAGAGAACTGGCTGTCACAGGGCTTCGTTCCATTGCCTCGGCACAGGGATTGTTGCTCCAGGCTTCCGAGCTGGGCAAGACGAAAATGGTTTTGCAAGTGGCGGCCATCAGCGTGATTACGCTGTCCCCGCGGTTTCCGTCCATTCTATTTGCAGGGATGCTGCTGCTGTGGGCCGTCGTCGTGTTCGCACTCATTTCAGGTACACAATATTTCTGGGATTTCCGCAGGAAAATGGAATCCCGCTCCAAACAGATGTTACCCGGCCATCTCGTTGTGATTCCCGGCGGGAAAGACAAAGAGGGCGAGAAAGATGCCGCCGCTCACTGAAGAAGAGCGCACGATTCTGCTCCGTTTGGCCCGTCAGGCGATGGAACTGGGTGTTTGCGGCGTGACGGAAGCAAAGGAACTTCCCGACCCTTCGCCCGCTCTTCTGGAACCCCGCGGAGCCTTTGTTACGCTGCGCAAGCATGAGGACCTCCGCGGCTGCATCGGGCATGTAGAGACTTCCGCCCCGCTTTACCGCACCGTCCAGGAATGCGCCGTGGCAGCGGCGCTCGGCGACCCCCGATTCCGTCCCGTAACGCCTGATGAAGCGCCCTCTCTCCATATGGAAATTTCAGTCCTCAGTACGCCGGTGGAAATTGCACCCGAGCAGGTTGTGGTCGGGGAACACGGTCTGATTATCAGCCAGGGGCGCCGCCGAGGCTTGCTCTTGCCCCAGGTGCCTGTCACCTGGAACTGGAGCCGCGAGCAATTTCTCGAAGAAACCTGCATCAAGGCGGGGCTTCCCGCAGACGCCTGGAAGAAAGGCGCCCGGATTGAAGCTTTCACCGCTGAGGTTTTTGAGGAACCGACGGAACCCTCCGTTTCGTTCCCTTCTGAAGGCACGGGTCCGCGCATCACCACCAACTGACCCCCCGTAACTGCGGATAATTCTTTTTCAACTTTCCTTGGTTGCTTTCTTGCCGTGCCGGCGACCGTCTGAAAAATGCGCTTGACATTGTCCGGAGATGCTAATATTTTAGCATTGTGCTAATAAACTAGCAGAAGGAGGACCTGTGAAGGACCACGACCATCACAAACTCAGCCGGCGCGAAACGCAGATTATGGATGTTCTTTATCAGCGCCAGCGGGCCTCAGCTGCCGAAGTCCGGGAATCCCTTCCCAGCGCTCCAAGCTATTCCGCGGTCCGCGCACATCTCCGCATCCTGGAAGAGAAGGGATACATCCGGCATGAAGAGAAAGACCTCCGTTACGTCTACTTTCCAAAAGCGCCGAGAGGGCGAGCGCGGCGCAGAGCGCTGCGTCACGTGGTGGACACATTCTTTGACGGCTCGGCTGCTCAGGCCGTGGCGGCATTGCTGGATTCCTCAACGGCACGCGTCTCAGACGAAGATCTCGACCGTATTTCAGAGTTGATCGAACAGGCCAGGATGGGGGGCACCTCATGACCGGTATTATAGGGATTATGATACAGACGTCACAACTTTTCGAAGCCAGCTGGGGGCAGGGTTCTACAATCCTTCTGGAAGTCTGTGCCAAAGCGACCATTCTGCTGCTTTTTGCGGTGGCGATGGTCCTTGTGTTGCGGCGCGCTTCGGCGGCAAGTCGCCATCTTGTCTGGACTCTTGCGCTGAGTGCGTTGCTGGCCTTGCCTGTGTTTAGTCTGATTCTTCCCGCCTGGAATGTGCCGATCTTTGGCTCATATCCATCTGCAACGTCGACTGGGCAAAGAGAAACGAAGGGAGACTTCACGGCAGGCGACTTGAACGCACAGTTGGTTCCGTCGTCCGAAGTCCCGGTGCGGTCAAGCCAGCCATGGGCTGTGTGGATCATGGCTTCATGGGCGATTGGGTCAGCACTTTTTGTTTCACGGATGATTGTAGGTGAGATTCGGGTGAGGAGAATTGCAAGCCGTTCGCGGCCCTTACGTACAGACTTCGCGAATTCAATTCTTGAAGATGCCAGACGGCGTCTTCGCATTTCTCGTGCAATTCCGCTCCGGGTCAGTCCCGAAGTTGACGTTCCATTTACACGAGGTGTTTTCCGTTCATCAATTTTTCTGCCGGAAGAAGCCCAACAGTGGCAGCGAGAGCAGCTTGAGTTCGTAATCACTCACGAATTGGCACACATCTATCGGCGTGACTGTTTGACGCAGATACCGGCCCAGATTGCCTGCGCGCTGTTATGGTTTCATCCGCTTGTCTGGTTTGCAGCATTCCAAATGCGCAAGGAGCGCGAGCGAGCGTGTGACGACATAGTGCTGAATCTCGGCCACCCTGCGCCGGACTATGCGGAATTTTTGCTGGAGATGGGCCGCAGCCTGCGGAAGCTCAACCCTTCATGGTCAACCAGTATTGCCATTGCCCAACCCTCTCAACTGGAG
>JAJXZM010000319.1 GCA_021780055.1 Acidobacteriota bacterium | reverse complement strand
GATTCTGGGCGCATTGCTTGGCGGCGGTGTTGCGTTTTCATCACACAGCGTCAAGACGGCCTTGCGGACGCCGCTCGAAGCCAGCCCGGAGCCCGTCAGTACGACGGCTTTCAGTCTTGCGGAAGACTCCCTGGCGGCCGCCGCGGCCTGGCTCGCTGCGGCGCATCCCATCCTGGCTATTGTGGTTGTGGTGGCATTGTTGGCGGCGATGTTCTACGCGACAGTTCTGCTCTATCGCGTTTTCCGTACCGGACTTGCGCGGGTGGCACAGGCTTTTCGTAGAGCCTAGAACCGTCCGCAAATTGAGACTACCGATATATGTGCATGAGACTGGCTATTGCGATCCACGCCGTTAGCTTTGTTCTGGGAATTACCTCCCTTGCTGTAAGAGGCTAGCCTTGACGCTCATGGTTAACGCAACTAAAATTAAACCTTTATCCATCCGAAAGGAATTGAATAAGAGGCGCCATGCTCGATGGTCCGATTCCCGAGGGGCTCACATTCGACGATGTTCTTCTTTTGCCTGCCCGGTCTGGTGTTCTGCCGCTCACGGCTGACACCCGAACACAACTGACTGCGCGAATCACTTTGAATATTCCCATTGTCAGCGCCGCCATGGATACGGTGACGGAGTCTCGCTTGGCGATTGCCCTGGCGCAACAGGGCGGCCTGGGCATCATTCACCGGACTTTGCCGATTGACCGGCAGGCGATCGAAGTGGACAAGGTGAAACGTTCCGAGAGCGGCATGATTGTTGATCCGGTCACAATCGGACCGCGGCAGAAGATTGCCGAAGCGCTCGAGATCATGGCAAAGTACAAGATTTCCGGCGTCCCCGTCACTGAAGACGGCAAGCTGGTGGGTATCCTTACCAACCGCGACCTGCGTTTTGAAACGCGCACGGACCTGAAAGTTGAAGAGCGGATGACCCGCGAGAATCTGGTTACTGTTCCTGTGGGAACAACGCTGGAGGAGGCGGAGCGGATCCTGCACCAGCACCGGATTGAGAAGCTCCCTGTAGTGGACGAAAACTACATGCTGAAGGGGTTGATCACCGTCAAGGACATTCAGAAGAAAATCCAATACCCCCATGCAGCGAAAGACTCGCACGGCCGGTTGAGAGTGGGCGGTGCGGTCGGTGTTACGGGAGATTTCCTGGAGCGCGCGCAGGAGCTGGTTCGCGCCCAGGCGGACGTCATTGTTGTGGACACGGCCCACGGACACTCCGAGCGCGTGTTGGAAGCCGTAAAAACCATCAAGAAGCGCCTTCCTGATGCCGATGTAATTGCGGGCAACGTGGCCAGCTTTGAAGGAGCGCGCGACCTTATCGATCTTGGCGTAGCGGCAGTCAAGGTTGGCATTGGACCCGGTTCGATCTGTACCACACGGGTTGTCTCGGGCGCTGGCGTGCCGCAGATCACGGCCATTGCGGAATGCGCTCGCGCGGCGCGCAAAGCGGGCGTTCCATTGATTGCGGATGGCGGCATCAAATTTTCGGGCGATATTACCAAAGCCATTGCCGCCGGGGCCAGTGTGGTGATGATCGGCAGTCTTTTCGCTGGAACGGAAGAAAGCCCGGGCGAAACCATTCTGTACCAGGGCCGGACCTTCAAGTCTTATCGCGGAATGGGTTCGCTGGGCGCCATGCAGGAAGGGTCCCGCGACCGCTACGGCCAGGAAGACTCCGCCGCCAAGCTTGTTCCGGAGGGCATTGAGGGGCGCGTGCCTTACAAGGGCCTGCTGGCAGACATGGTCCAGCAGCTTGTGGGGGGACTTCGCTCCGGAATGGGTTATTCCGGGTGCGAGACGATTCCCGAACTCCACGAGCGGGGCAGATTTATCCGGATTTCCTCTGCAGGGTTGCGTGAAAGCCATGTCCACGACGTCATCATCACGAAGGAGGCCCCCAACTATCGCCTCGAATAACCTGCCTTCCGGCCTCGGGAACGAGACACGCCTTCAGTCCCTCATGTGGTGGATGCCGGTCATTATCTGGGCCGGCGTTATCTTTTACATGTCCACCCGGACTTTTGGCTCATCCTTTTCCAATCGCCTTTTGGCTGACATTCTAAATTTCTTTCATGTGGAAGTTTCACACCACACTTTTTATCTGCTGGCGACAGGATTCAGGAAGTTAGGACATTTCACCGAATACGGCATTTTCGCTATTTTCCTTTACCATGCCCTCGGCGATGAAAACCGCAGTGCCTGGAATTCCCGCAAGGCCCTTGCCTGTATCCTGCTTGCTGCGCTCTACTCACTGACCGATGAGTTCCATCAACGATTTGTCCCCAATCGTGGACCTTCCATCGTGGACTGCGGTTTTGACACGATTGGCGCCACGCTTGGAATCATGATTGTCTATCTTGTGAACAAAAAGTTTGTCAAACCAGGCGAGAAAAAGTTGAAAGGGAAAGTCGGCGGGAACGACTCAATCTCATCCTGAAATGTTTGTCAACTTCCGGGTTGGGCATGTGCGCTTTTCCCGGACAGGTGGGCAAGATCGAAGACCATCGCCACCTCATCACAGCGGAAGTACTTTTCGCACTGAAGGCAATCGCGCCATACCTTCTGGGGCAGGGCGTCACGCTCGACGGGGTAGAAACCCATCTTTGAGAAAAAGCCTGGAACTACAGTAAGCGCGAAGACCCTTTTCAAACCCAAAGCCTGAGCTTCGTACATTAGCTTGGTCGTAACCGCACGGCCCAGTCCGGCGGTCTTCTGCAAGGGGTCCACGCAAAGCGAACGGATTTCCGCAACTTCTGCGTTATACAGGCGAAGCGCTCCGCAGGCGGCCACCTGCCCGTCCTTTTCCGCCACAGTGAATTCCCATACGTCCTCGTAGAGCTCGGGAAGTGCGCGGGGGAGCATCACCTCTTCAATTGCGTATTGGTGGATCAGCTTGAACAGGGCGGGAACGTCGCTCAGATGGGCCTTGCGGAGGACCGGCAACGCCTTGCTCTCCCTGGACTCGGGTGCCGTCACAAGGGCCTCCAGTGGAAACTGCGTGATGGTATCAATTCCCATGGTTAATGCGACTGCATCAGCAGAAGCATGAGCGCCTTCTGAACGTGCAAGCGATTTTCGGCCTGATCGTAAACAAGCGACCGTGATGAATCAATGACGGCATCGGTAACTTCCTGTCCGCGATGCGCCGGCAGGCAGTGGAGGAAAACGGCGTCCGGGCCGGCGGCCCTCATCAGATTATCCGTGACCTGATAGGGGGCGAAAACCTGCGTCCGGAGGTGTGCGGCAAATTCCTGACCCATGCTGGCCCAGACGTCGGTGTAAACAGCGTGCGCGCCGGCCACGGCTTCCAGAGGTTCCCGGAACAGTCGGATTCTTGCCCCATTCGCGTGGGCCAATGCTGCGGCCTGCTCCACGATTTCCGTTTTGGGTTCAAAACCCGACGGTGTTGCAACGTGCACCGTGGCGCCGAGCTTGGCGCCTGTCAGCATCAGCGAGTGGCACACGTTGTTGCCATCGCCGATGAAGGCCAGCGTCAGGCCTTCCACGTGGCCGAATTTCTCCTGCAGCGTGAAGAAGTCGCCAAGCGCCTGGCAGGGGTGCAGCAGGTCTGTCAGGGCATTCACCACCGGAATGGTGGCGTTTTCGGCCAGTTCGACGACGGACTGGTGCGAGAAGGTGCGGGCCACGATGCCGTCGACCCAGCGGTCAAGGTTGCGGGCCACGTCTTTGATCGACTCCCGCTCACCGAGGCGCGGCTTGGAATGGTCCAGATAAATAGCGTGCCCGCCCATGCTGGTCATGCCAACTTCAAAGGTCACGCGGGTGCGGAGAGAAGGCTTCTCAAAGATCATCGCCAACTGTTTGCCGGCCAGAGCCTGGGAGTACGACGCGGGCGAAGCCTTCACGCGCCCGGCAAGGTCGAAGATCAGGCGGACGTCATGGGCAGTAAGGTCCTGGTCCGCGATTAAATCATGCACACTAAGCAATTCTTGTTTTTCCATGGTTGCAACGGGCGTCATGCACGCACCCCCTTTTCCTTGATAGCTGAGGCGGAAGTTAAAATGGTCCGCAACGCCTCGATTAACTGATCGACATGTTGCTGCTGGATGACCAGAGGAGGAAGAAACCTCAAAACCTGTTCCTGAGTGCAATTGAACAGGAAACCGGCTTCCGCACCCTGCTGGACAATCTCCTTGCCGGGGATTGAAAGTTCCGCGGCAAGCATCAGCCCCTGGCCGCGGACCAGGCGTATGACAGGCAGTTCCTTCTCTAGATTAAGCAATTGGTTCTTGAAATAGGAGCCGACCTTGCGGACGTGCTCCAGGAATTCCGGCCGCTGGAGAATTTCAAGAAACTTCAAGGCCAGGCGGCATTGCAGCGGACCCCCACCGAATGTTGTGCCGTGCATGCCGGGGTGGAATGCTTGGGCGACTTCATCGCGGGTAATTATTGCCGCCAGCGGCAATCCGCCGGCGAGCGGCTTGGCCACCAGGACGATGTCCGGCTTGAGACCGAACCGCTGATAGGCAAAGTAACTTCCGGTGCGTCCCAGGCCGCACTGAATCTCGTCGCAGATAAACAGCGCGCCGTGTTCGCGGCACAGTTCCTGGCCCTCTTTCAGAAACTCCTCGTCGAGTTCTACCACGCCGCCTTCGCCCTGGATCACTTCAACCAGCAACGCGGCCGTGTCCGGCGAAAAGTTCCTCTTCAGGTGGCTGATGTCGTTCTGGCGGATAAACTTGAAGCCAACCGGCAGCGGCTCAAAAGGCTTGCGGTATTTTTCCGGCCAGGTTGCGGCCAGCGCGCCCATTGTGCGCCCGTGGAACGAGTTTTCCATCGCCAGGATGCCGGTGCAGTCCGCTGAACGTTCGTGCCCAAAAGCACGTGCCAGCTTGATCGCTCCCTCAACGGCTTCCGTCCCCGTGTTGGCAAAGAAAACCCGGTCGAGCCCGGCCAGTTTTGCAAGCTGATCGGCCAATGGGGCTTGGAAGGGATGGTAGATGAGGTTTGAGACGTGGAGCAGGCTCTGCTTGGAATCCCGCAACACCGCCATCATCTCCGGGTGTGCGTGGCCAAGGGCGTTTACCCCTAGGCCGCCCAGGAAATCGAGATATTTCCGGCCCTTATCATCGTAGAGGTAACAACCCTCGCCGTTGACGGCCAGAAAAGGCAGACGCTTGTAAGTGGGAACCAGCCTGCGCTCTTCGAGTTCAGCAATCTGTTCGTAGTTCACTATGATTTCACGATCCTTGTCCCCACGCATTCACGTTTGATGACAGCCCGAAGCAAAGAGTTTTGTTCGTCCGGAGAAATGATGTCGATTTCGTGCACGCCGTGCTGAATGGTTCGTGCGCATGATCGCAGCTTCGGAATCATTCCGTCCCGGACCGTGCCGTTGTGGATCAGGCGCCGGATATCCCCGGTCCGCACCAGCGGCAACACTTTCTTCTCCGAATCCCACACGCCGCCGGACTCCGTGAGATAGAGCAGCCGGTCGGCTCCCAGGGTCGTTGCCAGTGAGGCTGCCAGGTCATCAGCGTTGATGTTGAGATATTCACCTGCTGTGCTGAGTCCCAGGCTCGCCACAACCGGCACGAACCCTTTTGAAAACGCCATGCTCAGAATGGCGGTATTGATCTTTGTCGGACGACCAACATAACCCAAATCCTTTCTTGTCCCGTTGGCGGTCGCCGTCAGCCGGCGCGCCACGACCAGCTTTCCATCGCCGCCGCAAATGCCCAGAGCGGGCTGGCCCTCAGCTTCCAGTTCGGCGACCCACTGTTTGTTGATGATCCCAGCCAGAACCATCAGCGCGACGTCGCGCGTGGCGGCGTCGGTTACCCGCAGGCCGTTATGAAATACCGTCTCAATCCCCAGGCGTTGGAGGGTGTACGTCAGCGCCTTGCCGCCGCCGTGGACGACCACCACACGATGGCCGGCCCTGGCCAGTCCTGCGATCTGCCGGGCCAGATTGCGCCGCCGGTCCTTCTCCTCCGCTGCTTGTCCTCCTATCTTGACAACGAGCTTCACGTCAGTGCCGTTCCTTCGTTAAAGCCATACATCAGGTTCATGTTCTGAATGGCCTGCCCCGCAGCTCCCTTGATCAGGTTGTCGAGCGCGGACACGATAATCATTCGTCTGCCGTCGCCATCAATAGAAAAGCCGACGTCGGTGAAGTTCGTCTGCGCGACGGATTGAATCTCCGGCACGCCATGCGCCAGCACCCGAACAAACGGAGCGTGGCCATAGAAATCGCGATAAAGGGTAACCACTTCCTCGTGCGTGCGCGGCTGCGACAGACGGACATAAATGGTGCTCAAAATGCCGCGGGTTATCGGCAGCAGGTGCGGCGTGAAGGTAAAATTCTTTTCCGCCAGTTCCAGCGCCTGAAGCATTTCCGGCACGTGCCGATGGTTGAAGAGTCCGTAGGCGCGACAGTTTTCATTGACTTCCACAAAATGCAGTTTTTCACTCAGTCCGCGGCCAGCTCCGCTGGCGCCGGATTTCGAGTCGGAAACGATCCCGGTTTCCGCGTCGATCCACCGCTCCCGAAGCGCGGGAGCAAGTGCCAGGATCACTGACGTTGCATAGCAGCCCGGGTTGGCCACCAGGCGGGCCTTGGCAATGCGCTCGCTATTCAGTTCTGTCACGCCGTAGACAGCCTCATTCAGCACCGCATGAGCGTTGTGCTCAAAGCCGTACCAGCGCGGATAAGCAGCCGTGTCTTTCAGGCGGAAGGCCGCGCTCAGGTCCACCACGCGCAGGCCGCGTTCCAGAAGCGCCGGAGCGATTTCCAGAGCTGTCTGGTGCGGAGTTGCCAGAAAAACCAGATCGACATCCGAGGGCGCAAGCGCCTCCACCGAAAGCGGCTGGCAGGGGACCGTGAACTTCCCCCTTAGAGATGGGTGAGAATCCTCGATGGGGAACTCTTTCTTTCCATCCCGTCCGGACGACATCAGGCGTGTCACACGGGCCTGCGGATGGCGAGAAAGCAGGCGCAGGAGTTCCAGCCCCGCATAGCCCGTGGCGCCGGCAACGGCTACCCGAACCGCCCTCGCTGAACCTTCGTGTTTTCCCGGAGTGCTGAAGGTTTCGTCCTCGATGATCGCCTTCACTGATTCGCCCAAAAAGAATATTTATGCATCACACGCATAATTATGTTTCTACTTGAATCCGCTGGCCCTGTCAAGGGAAAATAGTGGCCGTTGGGCGGGGCTTAATCGCACAAAAGAAAGGGGCCATCAGCGGATGGCTTTGCAACCATGAAAATTGCAATTTCGATTCCGGAAAAGGAAAAGCCAAAAGGCAAGGAGTCGCCTTATTTTAAGGCCCTGTTGGCGGCAGGGGCACGGCCTGACGAAATCGAAGTGATTATGCCTCCCGGGAACGGGCTGCCCTCTTCAGGCGATTTTGATGGGATTGTGCTGGCGGGCGGGGAAGACGTTGACCCCGAGCTTTATGGTGAGGCTGTTAAACATGAAAGCGTGAAAACCAATCGCGCCCGCGACGACTTTGAAATTTCCCTGCTGGAAGCTGGGATGCGCTCCGAATTGCCGATCCTGGGCATCTGCCGGGGATCGCAACTGATCAATGTCCGCTTTGGAGGGACCCTTTACCAGGATTTAAAAAGCGATACGGCGATCGAACGCGACCACCGGCAGCAAGGCAGCCGCAGCGTGACCACTCATCCCGTCATTGTGACGGACCCTGATTCGCTGCTGCACGATCTGGTTGCCGCCAACTGCGCGGTGAACAGCCTTCATCATCAGGCCATCCGGCGGCTGGGCAGCGGCTTGAAGGTCACAGCACATTCAGAAGATGGCCTCGTCGAGGCTGTGGAACTGGCAGAGGAATATCCTTTTTTCCTGGCTGTTCAATGGCACCCGGAGGAGATGGTTGCCGAGCATCCCGAGCAATTAAAGATCTTTGAGCAATTTGTTGCGAAGTGCCGAGAGCGGGCGGCAGAAAAGGAAAAGGCGCTGCCATAATTCACGAAACTTTCTCGCAGTTTCTTCCTTGAGGCAGACTTTGTATCCCGACTTGCCGGATTATTTGCGACCTGGACTGCGGCTTGTTTTTGTCGGTTTTAATCCCGGTGAGCGCTCAGCCAGGATAGGGCACTATTATGCCGGCCGCGGCAACCAGTTCTGGAACCTCCTCTACGAATCGGGGCTGACGCCGATCCGGCTGACTCCCGAAGAGGACCACCGCCTGCTCGAATTCGGCTTTGGGCTGACCGATCTTGTCAAGCGATGGTCCAGATCTGCAAACGATCTTGATCGTTCAGATTTTTGTCAGGGCGTTCCAGCACTCAAAGCGAAGCTGCTCCAGGTGTCTCCCGAAGCCATCGCATTCAATGGCAAGATGGCCTATGAGAAGTTCCAGGGGCGAAGGGCTGAACTGGGGGCGCAACGTGCCCGGTTTGGAAATTCACGGATTTACGTCCTGCCCTCGACCAGCGGCCGCAACGGAAGCCTTTCACGTTCTGAGAAACTTCGTTATTTTCGCAACCTCAAGCGCTGGCTGGGTTAATGACCTCAGGGCCGAGTCGCGACCGGTTGAAGCATTTTGCCGCTCGAAGGTTTGAAACACTAGCTTCACGCTGCCATCTCAGCTATTCTTGCTGTAACCAAGACTTCAACAACATGAGGAAATATGTCAGCCAGGATTTACTTCACGAAAGGTGACATCACGGAGGCTGAGGTTGACGCGATTGTCAACGCGGCCAACGACGATCTGCTGCTGGGAGCGGGAGTGGCCGGCGCCATCCGAACCAAAGGCGGGCCGCGAATCCAGGAAGAATGCGACCGCATCGGACCCATCCGACTGGGCGAGGCTGCCGTGACCACGGCGGGCAACCTGAAAGCGTATTACGTGATCCACGCGGCCAGTATGCAATTGGGCGGACGGACCACGGCCGAGTCCTTGCGGAACTCTACGCGGAACAGCCTGCTTCGCGCCGAGGAAAAGGGATTCAAGACAATTGCCTTTCCTGCTATCGGCACGGGCGTTGCCGGTTTCCCACTGCAGGATTGTGCGGAAATTATGATCGGTGAAGTGCTGGAGCACCTCAAGTCCCGCACTAGCCTGGAGAAGATTTACTTCGTGCTTTTTGATGATTCGGCGCTCAAGACGTTCGAGGAGACTTACGAAAAACTCAGTGCTCGCCGTGCAGCAGGCGAAACAACCTGAAACATGCCGAGCTTTATAATACTTCCAATCACGGCCGGCGGTGGGCTGTGTGCCTTATCCGATGGACCGGTTCTGATCGGAGTAGGGTTTCTTGATGTACTGCTCGGCCTGGTCCATTGCGCCTTGGGTATTGTCCTTCGTCTGCAAGGCGCGCTGATACTCGTTCAGGGCGCGGTCGCGCTGGCCGGTGGCGTCAAAAATCTCACCCAGGATCAAGTGGGCCCAGACTTCGATCCACTTAGGCTGAAGGTTTCCGTCAAGAGCAGAGCGCATTTCCTCCGCTGCGGCATTGTAATTGTGAAGCCGGAAATAGATCTGCCCCAGGCGGAAGTGCGCCAGTGAATCATTCCTGTTCTGTTCCACGACTTTCTGGTACTGCTTCACTGCTTCCAGGAAGGCCTGTTCGGCAACAAGCTGGTCGCCACGGGCGATTTCGACTTCGGTACGGATCTTGTCGGTCATCTTCAGGATGTGGCTGCCCGGATCGATCTCCACATGGGTTGGTCTGGTGACGGTGTTGACCGTAAAGTCGGCCGTGGTGCCAACCATCTCGA
>JAJXZM010000328.1 GCA_021780055.1 Acidobacteriota bacterium | reverse complement strand
CAACTGGGGCCGCAGCGTAAAGCACAACGACGCAAAGGGGACGGCGACCGCAGCTGCCAGAAACGCCGACTTTGAGTTGCGGCACCGCAGGTATGCGTAGTAGTAGATCAAAACGATGATGATGCTGGTGAGCGTGATCAGGAGAATATCCAGGCCCCGCAACCCGCCCAGGCGATAAGCAATTGCAAGCGGAATCGAACCCAGCCACTCGTACACCATGCGGTAAACGCCGTAGGCGGTGAAGGAATAGATGTCGCCCGTCGGGAAGTGGCCGGTCTGGAGGATATACTGCCCATATTTCAGGTGCCACCAGGTGTCGGGTTCGGTGCGCAATGGCCGTTCGATAACAAAGTTGGCAACTACCAGTAGCGTGCCCAGCAATGCCGGGAACGAGAAAACCCTTTTCAGCGTGACGATAAATGCAGCGTTTCCCGCCGTTGCAATCGGCTTATCTTCAAAAGAAGCCTTGCAGTCAACAAGGGGCTCGGTCTTTGCGGTCTGTTCAATGAGTGTTGTGTTATCGATGTCCATAGGCATTAAATTCACCAGTCGACGAAAGCAAAGCCTCAAAAACCTGTATTGTGCTGCTTTGGGTTTTCTTGCTGTACGTCTGGGGCCCCCATCCCCGCGTAAGGTCCGCGCACAAAGAGTGCGCTCACATTGTCCTTATAGATTTGTTTCCATTCCGGGCGGGCCCGGAGCAATGTGGCAAGCGCTGAGTCGGGTCCGATCAGGCAGGATCGGATGCCATAGGACTGCAATATGGCCAGAGTTTGCGGCTTCAGATCTACAACGCTCATATAATCCGAAAAGGCTCCCGTTTCTTCGTACAGGTCGGCTCTTCCGTCGATAAAGACCTGGTATTGGGGCCCAAGGGCCCATATCAGGTAGCCGCCGAACCCGTAATCATTAAAGGTGAACCCAGGGACAGAGTGCTGCCGCAGATACTCAACGGCTTTGACAGGGTAGGTTTTGTCTACACCCTGCTGAAGTTCTTTATTGGAAGGCAGATAGTAAGCCATGCCGACGATCGCGATGAGCATCAGCGTGGCGTTTATCAAGTGCTTGTCGATTGCAGGCTTGTACGGCGGAACCCAGCGCGCCAGCAGCGATGCCACTACGGGGGCTATCAGGATTCCAGCCAGGATGACAAAACGGACGTGCACGAGTGTTGCGTACATGGCAAACAAAAAGAGACCAAGTTCCTCCAGTCGATATTCCAACCGGAGCGCGATCAATGCCACCACGAATGCGAGCAAAAGGATCAGGAAGAGCTTGCCCTCCCATAAACCGAGCTGTAATGGCTGCCATTCCTGTACGCTTGTGACTCCGACTGGCTGAAAGAAAGCCATGTTGATGGGGTAGATAACCAATTGGCCGCCGTAGGGATTGATTGGCAGGACCAGCACACTCAGCAGAAAAATTAAAGCCAGGTGGATGCGTTGCTTTTGCGTCCATCGCTCGGCACGCAACCCTCCGAAGGAGAACTCAGTTAACCCACTCACCCAGTAAACGCCGAGAATGAACAATCCAAGCGCCCATGTGCCGTGGGTGTTGATCCATATCAGGAAGAGAGGAGGCAGCACCCAGAGATTTTTCTGAAGGCCTTGTCTGTAACGTTCAAGGCAAATCAAGGTAATCAGGAGGAAAATAAAACCCAGAAGCTGAGGACGCAGCGTAAACTCCATACCTACGAGTGGGATTGCCAGGACGGTGCCGATGATGGCGGCCTTGGAGTTTCCGCACCGCAAGTGCGAATAGAAGTAAATCAGGAGTACGATAGCACTGGTGAGCGCGATGAGAAGGATGTCCATTCCGCGGAGGCCGCCGAGGCGGTAAGCGAGCGCTATGAGGACTTCACCGCCCCACTCGAACGCCATCCGAAAAACCCCGTGAGCAGTGAATGAATAGATGTCGCCTGTTGGCCAGTGGCCGGTTTTGAGAATACCCTCCCCGTAAGTAATGTGCCACCAGGTATCCGGATCCAAATGAAGGGATTGCTCAATCGCAAAGGTCAGAGCCACCAGCATGGTTCCCATCAGGGCAGGGAACGAAAAGACTTTCTTCAGGATTTCGCGCGTTCGTGACTCACCGAGTTGGTGAGGCCTAAAGCCTTCCCCGGGCATCGACTGTTCGGGCTCGGAAACTTGAATCGGAGTGTCGGGCATAGTTTTAGAGGGTCCGTTTACGCAAATGGTTACTAGCCGGTTACCGCGGGATCATTTTGCGATTCTCTCCGGCAAGTTAACGACATTGGGTGAATTCTGGTTGTCGAATCCTAATCGCTCGCGTACAAAGTAAAGCGGACGCCGTTTCGATTCGCCGTAGATCCGCCCCACGTACTCGCCGATGATTCCAAGGCAGATCAACTGGACCCCGCCGATGAACAACACTGCGATGAAAGATGACGTCCAGCCTTTGACGAGGCCGGTGCCGAAGAAGTGCTCGATCAGGGCATATACGATCCCGAGAATAGCCAGGGCGGAAGCGGCAAAGCCGGTCCAGGTGGCAA
>JAJXZM010000015.1 GCA_021780055.1 Acidobacteriota bacterium | reverse complement strand
GCAGCAAGGAACGCGCATTGACAATTTCTACGACCCGACAGGGACGTTTCTGATTCGCCCTCCGGTCCAGAGCATTTTTCAGATTGATCAGCCGGGCCTGAAAAATCCCTGGTTTCTGAACTGGAGTGCCGGAATCGAGCAGAAGCTCCCGCGCAATTTCTTCCTTCGCACCGAGTATCTCCAGAAGCGCGGTTACGACGGCTGGACTTACGTGAATCCCTGCACCGGCCCCCAGGGCTGCTTTACCGGCCAGTTCACCATGGAAAGCACACGCCGCGACCGTTATGACGCGGAAATGCTTTCCCTGCAGCGGCGGTTCAGCGGCGGCCACATTATCTTTGCATCCTACACACACTCGAACGCGAGATCCAACGCGGTATTGGATTTCAACCTCCTGAATCCCTACTTCAGCCCGCAAAGCCCCGGCCCGCTTCCGTGGGACACGCCCAACCGCGTAGTTTCCTGGGGAATCCTGCCGCTGGTTCGCGAATTCGATCTGGCTTACACGCTCGACTGGCGCGATGGATTTCCCTTCAATGTCGTCAATGAGGACCAGCAGCTTGTAGGCGCTCCCGGCATGCTTCGCTATCCCTCTTTTTTCACGCTCAATATGGCGCTGGAAAGAAGGGTTTCGCTGTTTGGATTTCGATGGCAGCTTCGCGCCGGCTTTGACAACATTACCGACCGCCACAATCCCTTCGCGGTTGATAACAACATTGATTCGCCCACCTATCTGACCTACAGTAGCAGCGGCGGCCGCTCGCTGACAGGCCAGGTGCGTTTGCTGGGAAGAAATTAGCTGCCGGATTGCCTGCCGTCACGGGATGAATCTCTCCAGAGCGGCGTCGAATCTTGAGAAGTTGTCACCACCTTGACGGCAACACGCCAACGCGCCATGATGGCGTATTCTTCCCATGGGCTACCTGATTGGAATTGACGGCGGCGGCACTCACACTACGGCATGGCTCGCCGACCGCGATCTTTCCGTTCTTGCGCGCGTCCAGGCCGGCGCAACAAACCCGGTCAAAATAGGACTCGCCAACACCCAGCGAGAGATCCTCAAGGCGTACCGGAAACTTCTTAGCGAAGCGCATGTCCAGCCTTCGCATCTCGACGCCGTATGCGCGGGCCTTTCCGGCGGCGACAGCAAACCCATCCGCCAGAGCATGCTGGCCTGGATGCGCAAAGCGATTCCTGCGCGCGCCCACCTGATGACCACCGACGCAGCCGTGGCGCTTTCCGCTGCGCTCGGCGAATCGGAAGGCATCATCGTCATTGCCGGAACCGGTTCCATCGCTTTCGGGCGCGACCGTCGGGCCGGTGTCATCCGTGTGGGTGGCTGGGGCAACCAGTTTGACGATGTCGGCTCAGGCTTCGACATGGGACGCAAAGCCATTGCCGCGGCGCTGCGCGCCCACGACGGCCGGGGCAAGCCGACCAGCCTCGGGCAGGCGATCTGCCGCCATCTCCATCTCCGCGTCATCACCGAAGCCGTCCCGATGCAACTCACCGCGCAGGACTTTGCCGGGCTCTTCCCGCTGGTGCAGCAGGAGGCGCGGGCCGGCGACGCCATCGCACGCCAACTGTGCCGCGAGTCCGCCGGTCATTTGGCGGAACTGGCAACCACCATCATTTCCCGGCTGCATTGGAAGCGCCGCACCATTCCAGTCGTCTGTTCCGGCGGCATTTTCCGGTCCAGCCAACTGATTCGCCGCGCCTTTGCCCGGCACGTTCACGAACAGGCTCCCCGCGCGCACATCAGCCTGCTGCGGCGCGAGCCGGTTGAAGGGGCACTGCTGCTCGCCCGGCAGTTAACGGCGACGCATGGCGGAACTTAGTCCAACCCATAATTGGCGATCACTTCACCTATCGTCTTATTGCTGTGTTATCTTGGGCTTTAGGGCAAGGGCTCTCAAAACAGGAAAGCGCTCGTGACGGCCATCACTGCACGGCTGAAGTTTTTGGGCAAAACTTTGTTTTAAGTCGCATCGATCACAATCTGCATTCTTGAGGTAAACCGCGTGACCGACCGGCTCCATGATCAGGAATACATCCTCGATCGCGACCACCTGCAAGACCTGCTGGACGCCCTCCGCAATAGCGGCCACCGGGTGATCGGCCCTGTTCTCCGTGATGGGGCCATCGTTTACGACGATCTGACTTCCGTTAAAGACCTTCCGGCCGGCTGGACCGACATCCAGGAGCGCGGCCTCTACCGCGTTATGCAACGTGAGGACCAGGCGCTGTTCGGCTACAATGTGGGGCCTCATTCCTGGAAGAAATTCCTTTTCCCGCCGCGCACTCGCCAGTGGCAGGCTGACCGCAGTTCCGGCATGGTGCAAATCAGCAACGAACCGCCGGAGACGCAGAAGATGGCGTTCATCGGCGTCCGCTCCTGCGAACTGCACGCCATCGCCGTCCAGGACCGCGTTTTCATTCAGTCAGAATTCACCAGCCCGTCTTACCAGGCGCGCCGCGAGCAGACCTTCATCGTGGCCGTCAATTGCGGCCAG
>JAJXZM010000241.1 GCA_021780055.1 Acidobacteriota bacterium | reverse complement strand
GCAAAAATACGCGCGTCCTCTCCGGGAAGGTGGAGTGAGAGACTGCCGGGCGAATGACCCGGCGTGTGGAGAACTTCAAGTGAGAGCGATCCCCATTGCAGCCGGTCGCCTTCCTTCAGAAACTGGACGACTTCCACCATGCCTGGAGTCTCGACGCCCAGCCAGGCGGCCTGCCCGGCCAGGTTCTCGTAGAGCGGCATATCGGCTTCGTGCATCAGGACGGGAGCGCCCGTGGAATCGTGGAGTTTCTTCAATCCGCCCACGTGGTCAATGTGGGCGTGAGTGGCGATGATGTAGCGCACCTTCAGGTCGTGCCGCTTCAGGATTTTCTGCACGCGCTCGACCTCGTCGCCGGGATCGATCACAATCGCTTCTTTGGTTTCGTCGTCGGCTACCACCGAGCAGTTGCACGCGAGCATGCCGACCGGAAGAATTTCATGAATCATGGTCGTTAATATTCTAGCAGCTTGCGGATATGGAGTTTGGAGATTGTGGATCGGTGTGGACCCTGAAGCGGTGGCCGTGTCACATCTCTGCACTCAAGACTCGGCAACGATCGGATAAGACCGATTGTCTTCAAGAAATGGTGAAGATTTTGACCCCGGCTGCCTCAATTCGTGGTGCCGGCAAGCCAGGCAAGCGTACTTCTCAGCGTGTATGGAGACGAGAGTCGTGCTCGCTCTCATCTGAAACAACTTCCGCCTGGGCCATTTTTTCGAGCCCGTGAGTGGGCATGTCACAGTGGCCGGTGAAGTATGCGCCGAGTTCAACTTTCAATGAAGGGGTTTCAACATCACCCAGGAGTATCCCATGTTCCTTGATTTCGAGTTGACTCGAGGCCCGGATGTTTCCTTTCACTTTGCCGGCTATGCTGATTTGCAACGCCTCGATATCGGCTTCGATGTCTCCCTGGCTGGCCACAATAACCGTTCCCGTCGAACAAATCGTGCCTTTGAACTGGCAGTTCACGCGGACCATTCCGGAGGCAGCCTTTATTTTGCCCTCAAATTTGATTCCCGGTTCGAGCAAGGCAACGATTTCCTCGTTAGGTATTGTGCGCAGACCGTGCCGGGTTTGCCGTCTTATAAAATTAATGCCCATAAAAGCCTCCTGTAAAACAATTACTTGAGGGAAAGTCTTTCCTTCTCTCTAACGAGCATGAACTGGGTCCAGTTGCCCCTTAGTTCGGCTTTGGGTTGCCCATACGCGAAATGGCAGTTTTTAATCTCGCGGCGGCGGACGAGAATAAGGCATCAAAATTTGAAATCAGATGCTTTGGAAGGGACTGCCGACGGGTAAGGAGTTTAATTCGAAGGGCCTCCCGTGACGTGACTTGACACGTTACGACCAGGACTCCCCCGATAAGACTAGCTTGAAGGTTTCTAATCCCTTGGGGAGTTCCCCCCAGCAATTCTTCTATGGTATCCAGCTTCAGAATCAGGCCTCCGCAACCCTCCTTCACGAATTCCTCAAGCCTCTTGAGGGTTCTGAGAGTTTCTTCGCCCTGGGAGCCAAGCCCCGTCGAAAGCGTATTCAGAGCCTTCAGGATAAGGGGGCGGTCTTCAATAGTCAGGACATGCCTTTCACCAACGTGCATTGGACGCCTGCCATTCCCCTCCATCCGGCGATCAATCTAGGCCATGATAACTTCCTGGTTATTAACACAACAATGGTACTAAAGTTCTAAGTGCAGTCTGCACCTCCGATCATTTCATGAGCTCGGACAAACCCTTAACCCCTGCCTTAGGCGCTGCACGTCCAACTGCTCATATCGCAGCTCCCGCGAATCGTCGCCGCAAAGCATTGTCCCGCGACTCTATAGAGTCCACAAGCCAAGCCCGGCCAATAATCCTACGGTAAATTCTTAAAGGCTAAAAAGCGGTAAGACCCACAAACGCAAGGATTGCTCCGATTAGGAGGATTGCGAGATAGGAAACGTCCTGGCCACTTGCATGTACTCCCATGGACTGTGCTCGGTTAGGCGCTTTTGCTTCGACGACACCATCCCGCGCAAACCGTATTCAGTTACAGGTGGGAAGCCATACATGAGAAATGGGTTGCGCGACGCACTACTGGCTGGGTTCGTCCAGTGCTCTATCAATCACCTTTTCCAGTTCGTTCGGCATTGAATCGTCCCAACCGACCTGGTGATAAACAACATACCCATTCTTGTCAATCAGGAAAAAGTTAGGCACGCCTCTGGCTCCGAACAGATGCGCCATCCTGAGATTTACGTCGAAGTACTGCGGCCAATCCATTCGATGATCGTTAATGTATGTGTGCCAGCTGTCGGTGTCTTTACTGCCGCAGATGCCGATGATCGTGAAAGACGCGTTGGCGTATTCATTGGCAAGGTCGTTCATATGGGGCACCGCTCTGCGGCAATACGGGCACCATGTCGCCCAAAAGTAAAGCAGAACTACGTTACCCTTCAAGTAATCCGGGGAATAGGTCTGGCCGTCGTTGGCCCTTATTGAAAAATCGGGAGTCTTCGGCGCCCAGGAACTCTGAGAAGCGGCCAACATCAGGTCCTGGCCTGCGGAAAGAAAAATTGCAACGGCGGCGAGCAAACGGAAAAGTTTCAAACGCCCGATATGGACGCTCGAAGGATTAATAACCCCAAGGGCTCTCGGACGATGGGCCGGAAACCGGCTGCTCTGGAAGCTTTCTAGTTTCCTCACGGTGGCATTGTCCACGGCCTACTCCTTCAATGATTATGGAAGCGCCCGGGCATGGCGCTGCGCCCTGGCTCGTTTTTTAGAGGCATCAGGGATTATGTCAGCTTATGAGTTAACCCCTGCAAAACAAACGAGAACACAGCATCGGCGGGGTGCCTTGGCGATAGTTGTGACGCACCTCGCGGTGTCCTTAAAGATCCACCATCCATCGTCGTTGCCCCAGACGAAGGCGGCCAGTAGCCTAATGGTAACTCTTTGATAACCACGAGTCAATTTACCAAGAGTCTTGCTTGCCTTGACACGGGTCACCTTGTGCTACCAAGCCTAGACGGGCGCGCGGCGCGCATGGCACTAAAGTTCTACTACCGGGGTTCCTTGACTAACTAGTCCATAAGTACCACCCTTACACTTATGTTGTTACTGATGAGGGACAGAACCCGGGAAGGGGAAGTATCCTTCAAAGCCTTTTCAGTAACCGTGGTAACAAATCCGCCGCGTTTTTCGATATCAATCCCAGTCCTGCGCCAGTGGGATTCAATCGAGCATGGTGGCCTCGACTCGTGTGACATAGACAAACCAACGTGCCGCCAAAACGAAAGGAGAATGCCACTCGAGTCATTGCTTCGCTGACCAAACGTGCGGGCTTGACCAGGCGTGGCGCCCAGTACGCCTGACCAGTGGCATGCAACAACATGAGGGGATTACTTTCGCTTGACCAGGAACTCCGCGCGGTTCGTAGGGGCAGCGGATCCAAAGATGCGAACCGGACTAACCACGTACCAGGGCTGAGGGAAGCTGAACAGCCCTGGAAGCAGGATATCGAGCAAATCCAACAGACAATGCGCGAAGTTCTGCGGGCTATTGCCGGCCTTTCGGGGGTTGAGCTTCCAGGCCTGCCTCCCGGTCTTGAGGATGACGGATCACTCCTACCTCCACTGGACATCAAAACTCTTAAAGATCGATTTCGCAATGAACTTGAAGCGTTTTCCATAAGGACGACTGAGGAACTATCGAAACGGGCAAGGCAGCAGGCACAGGCCGCCTTGGACGAGGTCCAGAATGAGATAATGGATGGCCGGATCGACCAGGTTGCCGCCGACTTGCGACAAAAATTGCACTCCCCGGCGCAAATTGAGAAGTTTGTGGAACCCGCCGTCAAGGAAGCAGTAGCCAGCCTTGAACGCTCCTTTTCCCAAAAGGTTGAAGAGCTTTTTGCCGAACAGCAAAAGTTGGTTCAGTACGAGCTTCAGGGAGCGCTAAGCTCCGTCCAGGCCCAGGTCAGCACCCAAGTTGACGCTCAGTTCCGGGAAATATTGCAGCTCCCGGAGCACATTGAGAAGTTGGTGGAACCTGCTGTCGAGGAAGCGGCAGCCAGGCTGGAAACGTCCATTTCCCAAAAGGTCGACTGCCTGTTTGCCGAACAGCAGAGGCTGGCGGAGGACAAGCTTCAGGGAACCCTAAGCTTCGTCCGAGCCCAGGTCAGCACCCATGTTGACGCCGAGTTGCGAGCTAAGTTACAAACGCCGGCGGAAATTGAGAAATTAGTGGAACCCCGCCTTGGGGAAGCTGCATCCAGGCTGGAGACATCTATTTGCCAAAAGGTCGACCACCTGTTTGCCGAACAGCAGAGGCTGGTTCAGGACAAACTTCAGGGAACGCTAAGCTCACTTCAGGTCCAAGTCAGAACTCTGGAACAGACTGTGCAAGAAATCCGCGAGCAGAAGGCTGAGCCAGTTGCACAGTTATCAGCAGAGCCGCTGACCACGACTCTTGAAAAGTCACTCTCCCAAAAGGTTGAAATTCTCTTTGCCAAACAAGAACATTTCGTTCAGGAAAAGCTTCAGGGAGCGATGACCTCCGTCCAAACCCAAATCAATACTTTGCAACAGACTTTGCAACAAGTCCGTCTGCAGCGAGCCGATTCTCTTGCGCAACTGTCAACGGAGCGATCAAGCGCGACTCTTGAAAAGTCACTTTCCGAAAAAGTTGAACACCTGTTCGCCCAACAGGAGCAATCGGTTCAGGACAAGCTTCAGGGAACACTGACTTCCGTCCAAGCCCAAATAAGTACACTGCAACAGACAGTGCAGCAAATCCGGCTGAAGCAAACCGATTCTCTTGCGCA
This sequence comes from Acidobacteriota bacterium, assembly GCA_021780055.1. Next base: position 4,936 of record JAJXZM010000241.1, on the reverse strand, counting down.
GTTGTCAACGGAGCGGTCAAACGCGAACCTTGAGAAGTCTCTTTCCGAAAAGGTCCAAAACCTGTTCGCCGAGCAAGAATATTCGGTGCACGACAAGCTTCAGGGAGCGCTGAGCCCCATCCAGGCGCACATCAGTTCACTGGAGCAGGCTCTGCAACAAATCCGATTGCAGCAGGCTAATTCCCTCGCGCAGTTGTCAACGGAGCGATCAAACGCCACGATTGAAAAGTCTCTTTCTGAAAAAGTTGAACACCTGTTTGCCCAACAGGAGCAATTAATTCAAAGCAAGCTTCAGGGAACCCTTAGCTCGATCCAGGCACAGATCAGCACGCTGGAAAAGACGGTGCAAAAGGTGAGGGCTGATTCTCTTGCGCAGTTGTCAGCAGAGCAATCGAACGCGGCGGTGGATAACTCCACAAAGAAATATGAAACCGGCCTGAACACGGCACTTGGCGGCGGTATTGACCAGGCGGCCAAACGCGTTGAATCGTCGTTTAATAAGCTCCTGGAGACTTTCAAGTCACAGCCTGTGCAGAGTACCGTCGGAAGGCCTCAAGAGAAACCCGCCGAGGTCCTGTTCGACGACCCGGTCATGAACCTCCGGGTCCAGCAAGCAATGGACTATCTCGACCGGCTCGGTTCGAAAAGTCCGCAGCCTGTTAGCTAGGCTTGGAGGCTTGGACCCGCGACTTCCAGTGAGGCCAACCACCAGCATTTCCGGCTGCGCAAGCGCCTGCCCATCGCCATCTCCAAAGCAACCCGATGGCGCACGCGAGCCCTCTTATCCTCGAAATTCACCCAACCGGAGTAAAACAGGCGGAAGTCCATCTCTGCTTTCTCTGTCCTCTATCCCGAACTTCCGTTGACTTCACCTGCCACCCTTTTTATACTCAAGTCCGAAACAAGCGAGGGAAAGGAGACGCCATGGCGGCACTCAGTAAGTACGAAATTCAGCAAAAGCTGAAAGAGATGCGCGGATGGTCGTATGTGGGCAAGTCGATTCAGAAGCGCTATCCGCTTAGCTCGTTTGTGCCCGCCATCAGCCTGGTGAACAAGATTGCGGAAGCGGCCGAAAAGGCGCAGCACCACCCGGACATCACCATCAATTACAATGTAGTGGGCATCTCGCTTTCCACGCACAGTGAAGGCGGCGTGACCCGGAAGGATTTTGATCTCGCGCAACAGATCGACAAGCTGGCCGAAACCCACTCATAAGGCCGCAGCATTTTTGAGCCTGCAAAAAACGACGGAACGGCCCGCTGCGTAACGGGTAAGGCGGCGCGCTGCTTCTGACGCGCCTGGTATGATTCAGTCCTGAAGTTCGTGAAAGCAGTCATCGGGCCCCGGTTCAACAAGCGGAAACTTGATTTCTCATGGAAGGAAGGTTGAATGTCTACACTCGTGCAATGGGGGCATGTCAGTTCAGCCGTCATCGGCGTGGGAGGGATGGCCTTTCTTCTGTTCATTCTGTTCCCCTCCGTGCGCGCGCTGAATGACGAACAGCGGGGCCCTCTGCTGAAGGCCGTACTGGGAAGGTTCCGGTGGGTCACATGGTCTGTAATTGTTCTGCTGGTGGCTTCCGGCCTTTACAACGTCAAGCTGGTCTGGCTGGTTCCCTGGGGCCCGTATTGGACGTTTTTGACCATCAAGATCATCCTTGCGTTCGGCGTCTTCGCCATCGTTCTGTTCCTCACCATTCCTCTCGGCATCTTTGAAAGGTTCAGACAGCGCCGGTCCATGTGGCTCTCCATCGCCTTCGGGCTTGCCATGACTGTGATTTTGATCTCCGCTTACCTGCGGCGCGGGTAACGGTGGCGCATCTCTTAACCCCGCAACCCTTTGCGACTTCGCGCCTTTGCGAGATGAGACTTTTTCTTGTGGCGCGCCTCACGGCCGCAGCAGGATCTTCCCAAAGAAATCCCGGCTTTCCATTTTCTTCTGGGCTTCGCGGGCCTCTGCAAGCGGAAAGACGGAATCAATGACAGGCTTCAATTTGCGCTCGCCAATCAGTTTGAGCACGTCCATCAATTCTCCTTTGCCGCCCATAAACGAACCCATGACAGTCCGCTGGCGACCAAACAGCGCCTGGACATTCAGCTTGACCTCACCACCGCTTGTAACCCCGCACGTTACCAGGCGGCCGTAGGTGGCAAGCGAATTGAAGCAGTCATCCCACACGGCTTGGCCCACGTGCTCGACAACCACGTCCAGGCCTCGCTTGTCGGTCAGCCGAGCCACTTCTTCTGCGATGGATTGCCGCATGTGATTGATGATGTCGTCAGCGCCCAGCGCCCGCGCCTTCGCCAGCTTTTCGTCCGTTCCGGCCGTGGCAATCACCCGGCAGCCCACAAGCTTTGCCACCTGGATGGCGGCGCTGCCCACGCCCGATCCGGCCCCGACGACCAGCACGTCTTCCCCCGGCTGCAACCGGGCGCGACCGAAAAGCATGTGCCAGGCAGTAAGGAAGACCAGCGGCACGGCGGCGGCTTCGTCAAAGTTCAAGTCGCCCGGAATGGGAACAACGTTCATCTCCGGTGTTTTCACATACTCGGCATAGCCGCCGTCCACCATCACGCCGAACAGCGTATAGCTGCGGCAGGCGCTGTCGAGACCCTTCCAGCACGCCTCACATTGCCCGCAACTGATTCCCGGAGCCAGCAGCACGCGGTCGCCCGGCTTCGCATTCTTCACCAGCGCGCCCACTTGAGCAACTTCGCCCGAGATGTCGCTGCCCACAGTGCGCGGCATGGGCAACTTCCAGGCGCGGACGCCGGCACGCAGCCAGAGATCCAGATGGTTCAGGGCGCAGGCTTTCACTTTCACTAACACTTCGTTCGGCTGGATTTGCGGCTCGGGCGCCTCCTCGTATTTCAATACATCCAACCCGCCATGCTCGTGGAATCGAACCGCTTTCATACCATGCCTCCCGTTTATGAATCACCCGTATGTTATCAAACCCTGGCGGAATTACCGATGAATGTGGAATTGCATCTTTCAGGAGGGAAAAGCATCCTCTCGCAAAGGCGCAGAGTCGCAAAGGGCAGCAACCTGATGAGGATGCAATTTCTGTTTGGAGACTTTGCGCCTTGGCGTCTTTGCGTGAAGAGCCCTTGCCTGTGAAATGCAACCAGCCGCGCCACGCGACCGTAATTGACATCGTCCGCCCCTGAGTTTACCCTGAAAAAGAATTCTATGAGCGACGTCTTCAGCGAAATCGTCAAGTTGCGAAATGAAGGGCGCAAGGGAGCCCTCGCAACCATCATTCAGGTGCAAGGGTCGATTCCCAGTTACGAATGTTCCAAAATTCTGATTCGCGATGACGGTTCGATTGTGGGCACGGTTGGCGGCGGTTGCGTTGAGGCCGATGTCTGGTCTGCCGCGCAGGATGTGATGCGCGAAGAGAAACCTCGCCGACTGCACTTCAATCTAAACGCCAACCCAGAACTGGACACTGGCCTGGTCTGCGGCGGTTCGCTGGATATCTTTATTGAGCCGATCCTCGCCACTCCCACGCTCTATCTATTCGGCGGCGGCCATGTTTCGCTCAACGTGTCGAAGGTAGCCGGCCTGGCAGGCTTCGACATTGTCGTATGCGACGACCGTGAGGCATTTGCCAATAAGGAACGCTTTCCTTCCGCAGTTGCCACGCACGCCGCGCCGTGGGAAGAAATCTTCACGAAGATCCAGCCCAACGGTCTCTCTTACATCGTGATCGCCACGCGCGGCCACAAGGGCGATCTCGACTGCCTGCGCTGGGCCGTCACAACCCCAGCCCGCTACATCGGCATGGTGGGCAGCAAACGGAAGCTGGCGGAGTTCTTCAAGGTCCTTTCGAGCGAGGGCGTTTCAAACGAGCGGCTTGAGCAGGTGCACTCGCCCGTGGGTCTCGATATCGGCGCGCTCACGCCGGAAGAGATTGCCGTCTCCATCGTGGCGGAAATGATTGCGGTGCGCAGGAACGTGTCTCCGGCGGCCGCCTCGCTCACCTGGAAACCCAAAGTCCAGCAAACATCATGAACGCAGGTCCCGATTCCGCTGCAGTTTCTTCCACTACTAACATTGCAGGCGTCATCCTTGCCGCCGGCGAATCTTCCCGCATGGGCACCGACAAGGCCCTGCTCGCGTATAGAGGCAAAACCTTTTTGGAAAACATCATCGCCGCGCTGCGCAAGGCCGGTGTCCGGCGCGTTGTTGTGGTCCTGGGCCACCACGCAGACCTGATCCAGCAGAGCATCGACCTCTCATCAGTTGAAGTGGTGGTCAATCAGGATTACCGCCGCGGCCAGACTTCGTCACTGCAGGCTGGGTTGCGCGTGCTGGCAGGAAACGAGCCGGACGGAATTCTATTGTGCCTCGTAGATCACCCTGCTATTTCAGCGGATACCGTACAAAAGCTAATCCAACACTTTATGTCGTCAGGCAAGCCTGTTATCGTCCCGCAAATGAGAGGCGAGCACGGCCATCCGGTGCTGGTGGGCAGGGAAGTGTTCAGTCAGATCGCCGCTCTCGGCCCCGACCAGGGTGCCGACACAGTTATCCACAAGTACCGCGACCGGACGGAGTTTGTAGAAGTCGCCGACTCCGGCATCCTGCTCGACGTGGACGACCCCGAAAGCTACCTCAATCTGACGAGACGACAATAAGATAATTCCAGCCTTTGTACCGCGCCCTGGTGCTCGGGGACAAGCTTCCAGGCTGGCCGAGGCAAAAAGCTGCCTCCAGCGGCAGGGAGATTTTCCACACGCGTCATAGATGGGTCCCCAAAACGTCACGCTGGTCGAATCAGCGGATGGCTAGCGCAATCGCTGGACATCGCGAAGCATCACCCTAACCATCTGAACGACTCCGGCGATTGCCCACAAAACCACGCAGCCCCAAAAAGCAGCGGTGTTGTAAGGGATAAAATATTGTTGGGCATTCCAATTAACAGTGATGA
>JAJXZM010000394.1 GCA_021780055.1 Acidobacteriota bacterium | reverse complement strand
CCGCGTTTGAATCGGCGCTTGAGAAGGACAATGAAATCGGCCCTGCCTTTGGGGCGCTGACGAAGAGGGATAGCCACCGCGACTTTCTCTACCGCGTGACTTCCCTGGTTATCAAGTGAGCGCCCTCACGAGGTGAAAAAAATCGACCGGCGGCCGGCGCCTCGACAGTTCGGGGCGCCGCCGGCCCTCCCAAAGGCCGCCTAGTCAACTTCCACGGTTTCATAGACGGGGTCTTTGAGACCCTGAATGGAACGCCCGCCGTTTGTTTCAAGTTCGAGCACAATGATCTGGTTTGTGCCGGTGGTGAGCCAGGGCGCCGGACAGAAAAGAGTCTGTTGGGGCCCGATTTTCCAGAAGCGGCCCAGGTGATGGCCGTTGACCCAGACGTGTCCTTTGCCCCAGCCGCGCATGTCGAGGAAGGTGTCACCAACGGCGCCAAGCTCGAAGCTGCCTCGATAGAACCGCGGGCCGCGCGTTGGCTTTGACGAGAATTGCAGCCCGTCGAACTTATTGAGTGGCAGCGGAAAGATCTGCCAGTCCCTTAATTCCTTGCGGTTCAGTGTCACGCCCCCCATGATGCCCTTGCGATCGTTCACCATGCGCGGACCGTAATTAATCCGACCCATATTCTCGATCAGGATATCCAGTGGCTGCCCCGGCGCCAGGTCCACGTCGGCGGCATTCTGCTTGAAGCGGCGGTCAAGTTCGGCGAGCTTGTTGTCACCCTGATAAATCCACGCGTAGTCGCTCATCTGGGCGATAGTCAGGCGGCCCTTGGTAGGGCGATCGACAAACCAGCGGTAAAGGATAAAGCCGTAAGATTGTCCCACGTATTCCATCGACCGAGGCAAGTCTGCGCGGATGGGATCGCCGAGCAGGTCAACCCATCGCGCGGACTCAGGAAGTTCGAAGCGGGGAATCTGAATCATCGGCAGCGCGGGTGGCAAGGGGGGAATGACCGTCGCAGGCAAATGTTTCCTGATCAGTCTTTCCAGATCAAAATACTTCGCCCGCGGGCGACCGGCCTCGTCGAGAGGTGCGTCGTAATCATAGCTGGTGACGTCGGGCTGATATGCTTTGGCAAAATTCGCGCCATTCATGTATCCGAACGAAGTCCCTCCGTGGAACATGTAGAGATTGAACGAAACGCCGTTGGCCAGCATCCACTCGACGCCTTCCATCAGGTTCTGGTTGTTTCCATGGTGATGGATTTCGCCCCAGTGGTCGAACCAGCCGGGATAGAACTCGGCACACATGCGCGGGACGTTGGAACGAAACCGCGCAAAGGCTTCGAACTGCTGGGCGGGGTCCGAACCAAAGTTGATGAACGAAAGAACGTCGGGCAGAGTGCCTCCGGAAAGCATGCGCGACGTAGGGCCGTCGGCAGTGAAGAGCGGCACGTCAAAGCCGGCGGCGAGCAGCATGTCGCGGATGGCAGACATGTAGGCGTGGTCGCTGCCGAATGAGCCATACTCGTTCTCAACCTGCGCCATCAGGATGGGCCCCCCGCGCGTCACCTGGAGGGGTGCGAGTTCCGCGCCCACGTGCAGCAAGTAACGGCGCGCAGCGTTGAGAAAACGAGCATCGCTGCTGCGGACCCGCATTCCAGGCGTCGCAAGCAGCCATGCCGGAAAACCGCCAAATTCCCACTCCGCGCAACTGTAGGGTCCGGGGCGCAGAATCACCCACAAACCTTCTTCCTGCGCCGTGCGGATGAACGCTGCCGCGTCATGCCGTCCACTGAAATTAAAGTGTCCAGGCCGCGGCTCATGAAAGTTCCAGAACATGTACGTTGAAACCGTGTTCAACCCCATCGATTTCAGTTTTCTCAGCCGGTCACGCCAGTATTCGCGCGGTATGCGTGCGTAGTGCATCTCTCCGGACAGGATTTGAAAAGGCTTGTCGTCGAGCAGAAGGTTTTCACCTTGAACACCGAATCTATGCTCTGCGCCTGGTGGGAACGAACCGGGACCGTGCTTTCGTGCGCCCCGCAAAAGCGGGGTGAGCGCTTCCATCCCGGCCACTGCTGCCGCCGCTCCCAAAAATTGTCTTCTCCCCAGCTTTTCTCTTGAGCTCTCGCTTTCCACGTTCGGGTCCTCCGCGTCCACTTGAGAAAACGGGCTGCAGGCGGGCGCCCGTATTCAAAGCATCCTTTTACATTGTCCTGTTGCTGTATCATGATAACCTCGAAATTCTCAGCAACCAACTGTCTTGCACGGTATGACCGGGAAGGGAAACCACAAATGAAGAAAACCACAAAGAGAAATCATAACACTCTACGCAGCAGTGCCTGGTTCGCCGGGGATGACAGATGGGGCGTAGGTCACCGCGCGTGGCTGCGCGCTGAAGGCTTTAGCGAACAGGTATTTCAGCAAAAACCTGTGATCGGGATTTGCAATTCGTGGAGTGAGTTGAACAACTGCAACGCCCATCTGCGCCAGGTGGCGGAGGCCGTGAAGCGCGGTGTGTGGGCAGCTGGAGGGTTCCCGCTGGAGTTCCCAACCATTTCTCTGGGT
>JAJXZM010000244.1 GCA_021780055.1 Acidobacteriota bacterium | reverse complement strand
ACATCAACGGCAAGTACCAGCAGGCCGTCGAGACCCAGAAGAAAGCGCTTGCGCTCGACCCCGGCGACAAGACCATGCAGGAACACATGGCCAAGTACCAGAAAGCCGCTGGGGAGTAACCCAACAACCATGGATCCTCTTGATAAACTCGCGCAGGATGCGCGGGTGACGGTGCGGCGCGGCGGGCCTGCAAACACCGAAGGACGCGCAGTTGTCTACTGGATGCAACGTGCGCAACGCGCGGTGGACAATCCCGCGCTTGAAACGGCCATCCGCGCGGCGAACCTGCTCGAAAAACCCGTCGTGGTTTTTGTCGGCATCGTCCGCGATTATCCGAACGCCAATCTGCGCTCTTACACCTTCTTTGCCCAGGGCCTGCGCGACGTGGCGACGGGACTGGAACGCCAGGGCATCGGCTTTGCCCTGCGAGCGTGGCCGGAAAATGATCTGATTAAATTCTGCGGCGAAATCTCGTCCTGCCTGGTTGTCGGCGACGAGAATCCCCTCCGCGAACCTGAGCAGTGGCGCAGAGACCTGGCCGCGCGGCTGCGTATTCCTTTCTGGACCGTGGACGCGGACGTGATTGTTCCCAGCCATCTGTTGCTGAAAGAGCAGTACGGCGCGCGAACCATCCGGCCAAGGATCAACTCGCTGCTTGATGAATTTCTTGTTCCGGTGGGGCAGGCAAAGCCGCGGGTGCGCTGGCAGCCGACGAAAAAGATTGCGTCGCTGTCACCCGAGGCGGACCTGTTGCAAAATCTTCCCATCAGCCGGGCGGTCGAGCCGGTGGCCTCGTTGCGGGGCGGAGCCGACGAAGGCATGAAAGTTCTGAAGCGCTTTCTTCGCGAGCGGCTGGCCGGCTACATCGAGGGCCGCAACCAGCCCGACCAGGACCACACCAGCCAGATTTCTCCGTATCTGCATTTCGGACACCTGGGGCCGCATACGGTTGCGCTTGCCGTGAAGAACGCCGAAGCGCCGGCCGGCGACCGCGAGGCGTTTCTGGAGCAGATGATTGTGCGGCGCGAGCTGGCCATCAATTTCTGCCGCTTCAATCCGCATTACGACAGCCTGAATTGCGCCGAGCCGTGGGCTGTGCGGACGCTCAAGGAACACGCACGCGACGAACGACAATATCTCTATTCCGAGCAGCAACTCGAAAACGCGGAGACGCACGATCCGCTGTGGAACGCGGCGCAACGGCAGATGGTGGTTACGGGCTGGATGCACGGTTACCTGCGCATGTATTGGGCCAAGAAGATCCTCGAATGGACGCGCACGGCAGAGGAAGCATTCGCGATGGCCGTCCGCCTGAACGACCGCTACGAACTTGACGGCCGTGACCCCAACGGTTACGCCGGCATCGCCTGGGCCATTGCCGGCAAGCACGACCGAGCCTGGGGCCCGGAACGACCGGTCTACGGGAAAATCCGCTACATGTCCTACGCAAGCACCTCGCGCAAATTCAACAGCAAGGGCTATATCCAGAGGGTCAACGCGCTGGGCTAACAGGCGGCAGGATTGCTTGAAGTAGCGGCGGTTTTATGCCGCCAGATGGCGAGATAAACTCGCCGCTACGAGCCCTCATCCACGCCGCCCGGTTACAAAGCCTGTAGACGTACCCCTTCGCCTCAGGATATGATCTCTCCATCGTTCCTGTTTGGGGCAGGAAATCAATCTGTTGGGGGCAAATCATGAGTACAACTTTGGGGCAAAACACGCCCGTAGGGGAAACGCATGCGGCGGTGACGCCGGACAAAATCATGCAAATCGGCCTTGGTTTCTGGGGCTCGAAAACGCTTTTGAGCGCGGTGGAGCTCGGTGTCTTTACGTATCTTGCCCACGGACCCATGAGCGGCGAGCAACTGGCCCAGGTAGCGGGCTTACACTCTCGGGGTGCCCGAGACTTTTTTGATGCGTTGGTGGCAATGGGCATGCTGGACCGGCACGACGGGCACTATTCCAACACACACGAATCCAACATTTTTCTCGACAAGAACAAGCCCAGCTATCTCGGCGGCATGCTGGAGATGGCCAACGCCCGGCTCTATGGGCACTGGGGTTCGCTGACGGAAGGATTGCGAACCGGTCTTCCCCAGAATGAGGCGAAGGGCACCGGCGACGAAAATTCCTTTAACTCCCTTTACTCCGACCCCCAGCGCCTGCGAACGTTCCTCGGCGCGATGACGGGAGTCAGCATGCCAGCGGCCATTGCAATTGCCCGGAAGTTCCAGTGGAACAGGTACCGGACTTTTGTGGACGTCGGCACAGCGCAGGGCGGGCTGCCTACACAGATCGCACTGGCGCATGACCACGTCACCGGCAAAGGGTTCGATTTGCCCATCGTGCAGCCTATTTTCGAAGAATACGTCCATTCCTTTGGTCTGCACAAACGTCTGACTTTCCAGGTCGGCAATTTCTTTGAAGACCCGCTGCCGGAAACCGACGTGCTGGTGATGGGACACATCCTGCACGACTGGAATCTGGAAGAAAAAATGATGCTGCTCGAAAAGGGCGTGAAAGCACTGCCCAAGGGCGGCTCGCTGATTGTCTACGAGGCGCTGATTGATGACGACCGCCGCCACAACGCCTTCGGCCTGCTGATGAGCTTGAACATGCTGATCGAAACTTCCGGAGGATTCGACTACACCGGGGCCGACTGCAGCAGTTGGATGAAGAAAGTGGGCTTCCGCGAAACCCGCGTGGAACACCTGGTCGGGCCGGATTCCATGGTGGTAGGAATCAAGTAGCTGCGGCTAAACCTTGGAGTGGGCGACGCGGACGGCGGGCATGCCGTCCGCTTCGTCGTAGATTTCGATGTCGTGGAAAATGTTGGGGCTTTCTTTCTTGAGGGCACGGCAGACTTCCACGGCCAGCATCCGGATTTCGGTATCGGCGTGCGGGCTGCCGCGCAATTCTAGGAAGTGCCGCCAGGCGCGGCCATTTCCGGTTACAAAGATCTTGGTTTCGGTGGCGTTGGGCAAAATGGAACGGGCGGCCTGCCGGGCCCACTTGCGGCGGTCGCGGGCCGGCATCTCAGGCCGCTTCTGCTGGACGTACTGGCTGGTGGCTTCCGCCAGTTCCACGTAAGCCTTGCGGACCACTTCGATAGTTTCCTGCCACTTGGCGCGCAGTTCGTCATTTTCCTGGTAAAGGGGCGGCACCACGTAGCGCGCGTCGCCTTCATCCACATAACGCTGCGAAAGTTGCGAATAGCCAAAGCCGGCCCGGTGCCGGACCAGTTCATGCGTCAGCGAGCGGCTGACCCCTGTGAGCAGCAGGTTCCACACGGCGTGCTCCAGCACGCTGCCGTGTTTGGACGTCAGGATGTTGTCCAGATATTCCTCGTTGGACTTGCGCCCTTTGCCAAAGGACATGTAGCAGGTGCGGCCGGCGATTTCCGCCAGGACCTCGGCGGCAGCTTCGGTGTCCGTCGTAAACTGAAGGCCCTCGTCTTCGAGAAAACGGGCAAGCTCCTCAGAAACAACGGCCTGCCGCCCCAGGACGTAAACTTTGGGTCGCGTAATGTACGGGTCGAGCGATGCGTCGGTAGCCAACAGCTTTCTCTGCCCTGCCATTTCTAGATTTTGGGATCTGCTTGAATACCCAGGAGGAATCGGGCCGCGAACAACTCAGCGGCAACACCCCGGCGTCTTAGCCTTTGGCCGGGGCGGCTTCTGACTTGTTCTTGCGAAAATTCGCATACTTCTTCTGGAAACGCTCCACCCTTCCGGCGCTGTCAATCAGCTTCTGCTTGCCGGTGAAGAAGGGATGGCAACTCGAACAGATTTCCACGTGCAACACGGCGTCCTTGCATGTCGACCGCGTCTGGAATGAGCTTCCGCACGCACAGACAATCTGGACCTCGTGATAATCCGGATGTGTATCGGTTTTCATGGAACTCCTTGCAGGCTGCTTCAAAAACCCTAATTATAGCCCGCCCAACCCAAACTTTCAATCGCCAATCTCCAGTTGAAGGCCCCGCCCAGTGGCCGGCTTGCTTTTTAGCTTTAAAGAAGAAATACTAACGAAACGCGGGTTCGCGGCCGCGCATAAAGAGAATCCTGAGAAAAAGAGGGTGGGCCTATGGAGAAAGCGACGTTTGGCGCAGGGTGCTTCTGGGGTGTCGAGGAGACGTTCCGCCAGGTAAAGGGCGTGACCTCAACGGCGGTGGGATACATGGGCGGAACGCTGAAAAACCCGACCTACCAAGACGTTTGCACGGACAAGACCGGCCATGCCGAGGTTGTGCAGATTGAATTCGACCCTTCGGTGGTTTCCTACAACGACCTGCTGCGAATCTTCTGGGAAACCCACAATCCCACTACGCCGAACCGGCAGGGCCCGGACGAGGGCACACAATACCGATCGTTGATCTTTTTCCACACCCCCGAGCAGGAAGCCGCAGCGCGTGCGTCAATGGAAGAACTGGAGAGGGCGCAGGTCTTCATGCGCCCGATCGTCACTGAGATTGTTCCGGCGCAGGATTTCTGGCGCGCGGAAGAATATCACCAGAAGTATCTGGAAAAACGCGGGCTCAGCCACTGCTCGACGCATTAATGGTTTCGCCGGACGCAAAACATCTGCCTGCCTATTCGCATGCCGGCCTCTGCCGTGCCTGCCTGCACGTGCGACTGGTGTGCACCAGCCGCGGGTCAACCTTCTACCTGTGCCGGCGGTCTGAGAAAGACCCGGCGTACGCGCGCTACCCGCGCCTGCCGGTGATCCAGTGCGCCGGTTTCGAGCGGGATACTGAACAGCGCGGTGAGTAAATTTCACCTGCCGGGCCGCTGAGCCTACCGCATCCACCAGAGCCACAACAGTCCAAATCCGAGGGTCAGCAGGGTAATCGGCAACCCCACGCGGAAATAGTCGCGAAAGCTGATCTCAACCTCCGGCCGGGCGCGCTCAACCACAATGATGTTGGCCACTGAGCCGGTGATGGTCAAATTGCCGGCAAGCGTACTGGCCATTGCCAGCATCAGCCATCCGGTGTGTGAATTGGCAAAACCGGGGACCACCGACTTCAGCAGCATCACCGCCGGGACGTTGCTGACCAGGTTCGACAGGGCAGCCACAACCACCGTAAAGATAGCAGGACTTTGGAGGTTCCACGCCCGGGCAAAGTCAAGAAGCCAGTCGCCGAGTCCGGCCTTCTCCGCTCCGCCGACAATGATGAACAGTCCGACAAAGAACACTAGGACCCCCCAGTCAACCTGCTGGTAGGCTTGCTGCGGATCGCGCGATCGAGTCATCAGCATGACCGCAGCCCCGACGGCCGCCATCATCGCCGGAGGAACACCCGCGACAAACCCGGCCAGAACCATCGCGATCACGATTCCCGGCTTGATCAGAGTCTTGCGGTCACCGGCGGAAGCCAACACTGGAATCTCCACAGACGACTCCGCCAACCCTCGCCCGGCGAAAGCGATGTGAAGCACAAGCCAGTCCAGAATCAAGCCCACAACGGCAACCGGTGCGAGAAAGAGCAGAAAGGATCTGTACGGAATCCCGGAGATTGACCCGATCAGCATGTTCTGCGGATTGCCCGTGATCGTGGCCACGCTGCCGATATTGGACGCTGTGGCGACGGCCAGCAGATAGGGAAGCGGCTTGATTCCAAGCCTTCGGGCGGCTGACAGCGCGAAGGGAACCATCACCAGGCAGATGATGTCATTCACAAAGAAGGCGGAAAGCAGCCCGCAGGTGAAAATGATTGTCGGAAGCAGGTGGTGAGGCTTCAGTCGCGTCAGGACAATCTCGGTGATCCACTCAAAAAAACCCGCCAGGCGAAGGTAGCCCACAATCAGCATCATTGAAAACAGCAGAACGATGGTACGGAAATCGATGAAGTGGAGCGCATCCTGCGGCAGGATGACTCCCAACGCCACCATCAGGACCGCGCCGATAATGGCCGCGCCGGGGCGGTCAATCTTCATGCCGGGAAATTTGCCGACGGCAAAAACCAGGTAGCTGCCGAGAAAAACTGCATAGGCCGCAAGGATTTTGATTTCAGGAAGAACGGCTGGTGGAAGATGGGTCATATTGCAGAAAGGTCGGGCAAAAACTCCTTAAAAAACGTTGCAGCCTTGAAATGCGCCGCCTGAAACAGCTATTTTCAGCGAAAATCGTGCCCAATGCGAGGACAATGTGAATGGCATCCTGTCTGCTTGCCAGCCTTGACCACTCTCCGCCTGTTTTGCCTGCAACTATCCAGAATATCGACGGATAGCTGGATCAACCTCGGTAGCCGCCCTCTATCTGCCGAGCTTTAAGGGCAAGGCAGATAACAGGCCGCTGCCTGACCGTTGGTAATTGAAGCCCGGAATTTCCTTGCTTTGGGACTGGAACATGCTGTGGTAGACTGGACGCTGATAAAAACGGGCTTCAAAAACCTTCCTCACAGAGAATGGGATCCGTCGAATGAAAGTTTTGATGATTTACCCCGAGTTTCCCGATACGTTCTGGAGTTTTAAGCACGCGCTACCGTTCCAGGGCAAACGGTCGGCTTATCCGCCACTGGGCATGCTGACCGTCGCAGCCATGCTGCCCGCATCCTGGCAGAAGCGCGCCGTGGATTTGAACGTGCGCCCGGTTAAGGATTCAGAACTGGCCTGGGCAGACGTGGTTTTCCTGAGCGGCATGATGGTGCAGGGCCCGTCGATGAATAAGGTGATTGTGCGGGCAAAGGAACGTGGCATTCGCACTGTTGTGGGCGGCCCCATCGCCAGCACCAACGATCCCAACATCGCTGACGCCGACCACGTGGTTGAAGGCGAAGCCGAAGAATTGATTTCCATCCTGGCCAAGGACCTTGAGTCCGGAGCGGCCCGCGCGCACTACAAGGCTCCCGTGCTGCCTGACCTGACACAGGTGCCGGTTCCGGAACTGGGTCTTCTGGACCTTCGAAAATACAGTTCCATGGCGGTGCAGTATTCGCGCGGCTGCCCTTTCACCTGCGAGTTCTGCGACATCATTGAAATTTACGGGCGCAAACCGCGCACCAAAACCCCAGAGCAGATCCTGGCCGAGCTTGACCAGATTCACGATATGGGCTGGCGAGGCCGCGTGTTCCTGGTGGATGACAATTTTATCGGCAACAAGAAGAACGTGAAGAAGATGCTGCCGGAACTGGTCCGCTGGAACCACGACCATAATTATCCCTTTTCTTTCCTCACCGAGGCCTCGCTGAACCTGGCGGAAGACACGGAACTACTGGAGTACATGCGGGACGCGCACTTTAACGGGGTTTTCATGGGCATTGAAACACCGGTACCCGAGAGCCTGAAAGAAACCACCAAGTTCCAGAACCTTCGCAAAGACCTGCTGGAAAGCGTCAAGCTGGTGCAGGCTTACGGCATGGAAGTGATGGCAGGCTTTATCGTGGGCTTTGACAACGATCCTCCGGACGTTTTCGAACGCCAGATCCAGTTTATTCGCGAGGCTGCCATTCCTATCTCAATGGTGGGACTGCTGAGCGCACTGCCGAACACGCAACTGTGGCGGCGATTGAAAGCCGAGGGCCGGCTTCTCAAGGAAAGTCTGGGCAGCAACACGCTGGTGGATATGAATTTCATTCCCCGGATGGATACGCAGGAACTGCTTGACGGCTACCGCAGAATTCTGCAGACCATCTACTATCCGCGAGAGTATTTCAACCGCGTCCAGGCTTTCCTTTCGCAGCTGGGCACGCCGACCCACACACCGATCGTATTTTCAGATGTTCTTGCCGTTGCGCGGTCTCTGTGGAAACAGGGATTGCGCAGCGACTACCGGAAAGAGTACTGGAAGTTCCTTGCCCAGGCCGTCCGCCGTCACCGCCAGCATCTGGACAAAGCTCTGACGCTGGCCATCATGGGCCATCACTTCTTTGAGCTGACGGGATCGGTAGAGTCCGAAAGCGGGATGTAGAGCAGCCAATGGGCTGACGACGGGCAACACAGGTAGAGGGCTGGAGAAGCGACAACTTCAGCCTTTCTTCAGCTCGGCAAGGACCTGGCGGCCCACCTCTTTCAGAGTCTCAAACACTCCGGCACCTTTAACCGCAACCGCTTCCAGCACCGACTCGCCCTTCAATTGCAGCATCTGCTTGAGTTTTTCCGCCGGGAGCGCCGTCGGAAGGTCGCGCTTGTTGAGCTGAAGAACATAAGGAATGGTGGAAAAGTCGTAACCGTGCTCCTTCAAGTTGCTCCGCAAATTATCCAGGGCTTCCTCGTTCGCGTCCATGCGATCTTCCTGTGAGTCCGCCACAAAAACCACCCCATCCACTCCCCGCAGGATCAGCTTCCGGCTGGCATCGTAGAAAACCTGGCCCGGGACCGTGTAGAGATGAAACCTGGTTTTGAACCCCCGCACGGTGCCAAGCTCGATCGGCAGAAAGTCAAAGAAGAGCGTCCTGTCGGTTTCGGTTGCAAGGGAGAGCATTTTGCCCCCCGACTTCGCCGCTGTCCGCTCGAAGATCCACTGCAGGTTGGTGGTTTTGCCGCCGAGTCCGGCACCATAATAAACGATCTTGCAGTTCACCTCGCGGGAAGCAAAATTGATAAAACTCAATTTGGATGGTCCTCGTAGCCTGAATTTAAGTCCTTGCGCGCCGCGCACCCGATTTGGACCTGCTCAGCAACGCTCGACTTACAGCGAAACGAATGAAGCATTGCTGACGGAACTGCTCTACTGGTTGTCTATCGGCCAAAAGTGGGCAGGACTTTCGAGTTTTTTGGGGATTCACGACTGGCACAGCCATGCCTGGCAAGGCTGCTGCACCTCCCGCAAAGGATGAGTCACCTGAACAGCGGAAAAAGCGGAAGGAACCGGGATGTATATTAAGGCAGGGCTTAAATCCCGGTTCTCCCTGAAACGCGTGATCAATGCCCCCTAGCGGGGGTGGCTTGCAATTTTTAAGACTGTGGTCCTGTTCTGCGCGTCATAATGACAGAAGACAACCGCAAGATGCAAGGAGAAATTCTCCTTTTTTGGCCCGGCGGCAATCGTGGCTTATGCGGCCCAAATAAGCGCAATCTCCCTGTGTTGATAGATGCCCCCTCGGCATTCGCGGAATGACGACACATCCCCGTGCAAGTCCAGGTCGCATGAAAACGTCGAACGTCGTTCGGATGTTGCCGCTTTGCGCTAGAATGGGGCATTGTGATGAGTTGGCTTGAATTGGAACGCAGACCGGAACCCGAAGTCATGAGCCAAGAGGACGAAGTCTCCGCCTATGCGTCGGCGGCAAGCCAGGAGCACCTGGAAGCGCTGGACAACGCATTCGTGGAACAGGTGCGTTCGCTCGCGCGGCCTGCGGGCCAGCTTGCCGGCCTGCTGCTGGATATAGGTTGCGGACCGGGCAACATCGCTCTGAAGATTGCGCGGCGATGTCCCGGCCTTTCGGTCATAGGGCTCGACTACTCATTGAACATGATACAGGCGGCCCGGCGGGCGGCCGCAGAGGCAGGAATCGAAAGCCGGGCGTTGTTCCAGCAGGGGAGCGCAACCAAGGTCCCTTTTGCCAACGGCACGTTTGACATTGTCATCTCAAATTCCGTGCTGCATCATCTGGCGGACCCGTTAAAGGTGTTTGAAGAAATGCTTCGAGTGGCAAAACCGGAGGGGACGATCCTGGTCCGTGATTTGTGCCGGCCGTCGCGCCTGGCGTATCCTTGGCATGTGCGCTGGTACGGCCGCCATTATACCGGCCTTATGAGAAAACTTTTCGAGGATTCCGTTCGCGCTGCTTACACACCGCACGAACTGGCCGGCCTGCTGGGACGCTGCGGAATG
>JAJXZM010000438.1 GCA_021780055.1 Acidobacteriota bacterium | reverse complement strand
ACCGGAACGAACCTAAAAACGAAGCTGGGAAGTTGTTGAAAACACGTAGCTGTGGAAAAAACGAACCGGAAACGAACCGGAAACAAATCAATGAGTCAACGCCCTCTCGGCTAGCCTATGCCCTGCCGCTTGCCGCCGCCCTGCACGTCTTTTAGCATCCGGCCCTCTGCGCCCTCGGAGGGCCTTGGCGAATTCAGCTTGACGCGCTGCCCACGCAAACGCGAGTCGATCTCGGAACACTGGGTTTGTAGCGGCGAGTTGACCTCGCCATCAGGCAGCGCAAAACGGCCACAGCGGTTTCAAGCCCGCGGATGAGCCGGAGATGATTGCCAAGCCAGCGCGCCTCCGTTAGAATGTTCGTTCAGGGAAGTTCGCTCGCGCAGGATTCAGAGACGCCTCGCAAATCAAAACGAAAAGGCTGGAGAAGAGACCATGACCCAGATTTCCCGCACCCGTCCCCTCAGCGAAGTTGATCCGGAGGTGGCGCAGGCGATTGACCGCGAAGTTGGCCGCCAGGCCGGAACTGTCGAGCTGATCGCCTCAGAGAATTTTGTAAGCGAGGCGGTGCTCGAGGCGCTCGGCTCTGTGCTGACCAACAAGTATGCCGAAGGCCTGCCGGGCAAACGCTACTACGGCGGCTGCGAGTTTGTGGACGTGGCCGAAACGCTGGCTATTGAGCGCGCCAAGAAGCTGTTTAATGCCGATCACGTGAACGTCCAGCCGCACTCCGGCGCACAGGCAAACCAGGCGGTTTACATGACCGTCCTCAGTCCGGGAGACACTTTGCTGGGTATGAACCTGGCGCACGGTGGCCACCTGACCCACGGACACCCGCTGAATTTCTCCGGCAAGATGTACAACATTGTCCCTTACGGTGTGAAAAAAGAGACGGAGACCATCGACTACGACGAACTCGAGCAGTTGGCGATGGAGCACAAGCCGAAATTGATTGTTGCCGGCGCCAGCGCCTATCCGCGGATTATTGATTTTGCCCGCTTCGGCCAGATTGCCAGGAAGTCCGGCGCGCTGCTGATGGTGGATATGGCGCACATTGCCGGATTGGTTGCGGCCGGGTTACACCCCAGCCCGTTCCCGCACGCCGACTTTGTCACCACGACCACTCACAAGACGCTGCGCGGGCCGCGCGGCGGCGCCACGTTCTGCAAGGCTGAGTTCGCCAAGGCGCTCGACAAAACCGTCTTCCCTGGCATCCAGGGAGGCCCGCTGATGCACGTGATCGCCGCCAAGGCGGTCTGCTTTCAGGAAGCGCTGCAGCCGGCCTTCCGCGAGTATCAGAAACAGATTGTTGACAACGCCCGTGTGCTGTGCGAGACCATCGCTTCCAGGGGATTCCGCATCGTCTCCGGCGGAACGGACAATCACCTGATGCTGGTGGATGTCTTCTCGAAGAACGTCACCGGCAAGCAGGCCGAAAAGGCCCTGGAGCAGGCCGGCATCACCGTCAACAAAAACGCCATTCCATTCGATCCCAACCCTCCTATGGTGGCCAGCGGCATCCGCGTGGGAACGCCCGCAGTTACTACGCGCGGCATGAAGGAAGCCGAGATGCGCAAGATCGGCAACTGGATTGCCGAAGTCCTGGGCGACCTGGAAAATGAGACTCTGTTGGCGCGCGTCCGCAAGGAAGTGACCGCGCTGACGGAGGAGTTCCCTCTTTATGAAAGCCGCCGGGCCGCGGTCGCCGGCCAGGTGTAATCCTCAGTTGGAATGAAGGATGGCTTCCGCAGCAGTATAGCCGCTTCGGACGGCGCCCTCGATGGTTGCAGGCAGGCCGGTGTCCGTCCAGTCTCCCGCAAGATAAAGACCGCGAACCGGTGTCACGGCCGGCGGGCGGAAAGCGTCAACCCCCACGCAAGGCGAAAAGGTGGCAAAGCGCTCTTTGATCACCAGTGAATGAGTCAGCCGGGCCCCGGCCATGCCCGGCAGCAAACTTCTGAGTTCCTGGAGCGCCACTTCTCGCAACTCCTCCTTGGAGCGGGAAACATGATCGTGAGCACCGCTCAGCACCAGCGATACGTAATTCTCGTCGGTGCCGAGAATCTTGCCCTTGTTGAAAAGCCACTGGATGGTTGTGCCGCGCAGGCCCACAAACTCCAGTTCGGTCACAGGACGGTCAAACCACAAGTAAAGCGAAATGATGGGCGCCGGGCGCAAATTGAGAATGCGAGAGAAGAACGTTCCCGAGTTGAGCGCGTTATCAGGGAGCAACCTGGGCAGCACATGCCACGGGACGGTGCACAAAACCGTTTGTGCCTCGATTGCAGTTCCGTCAACCAGTCTGACGCCACGGCATTCGCCATTCGAGACCAAGAGTGCGCGTACATCGCGGCTCAGTTCGACGCTTCCTCCACGCTCCGTAATGGCGCGTGCCGCAGCGCCGGCGTAACAATCGCTCAATCCGGTGCTCGGAATACCGAGGCGCGAATCGAGCGGAGAGTTGAACAGTGCCAGGCGCAACACACGATCAAAGAGAACAGCGGAAGCGATTTTCGGGTCTTCATTCATCGCCCCAATGCAG
>JAJXZM010000027.1 GCA_021780055.1 Acidobacteriota bacterium | reverse complement strand
CATCCTTGACCGCTACAACGTCAAGCTGATGGGCGCCTCTCCCAAAGCCATCAAGATTGCCGAGGACCGGCTCTGGTTCAAGGACGCCATGAAAAAGATCGGGCTGGCCGTCCCGCGCAGTGTTCTGGTCAACACGGTTGAGGGCGCGATGAAGGTTTCTGAGCAGATCGGCTTCCCGCTGATTCTCAGGCCGTCGTTCACGCTGGGCGGCACGGGTTCGGGCATCGCCTATAACCGCGAGGAACTTGCGGAGCGCATCCGCTTCGGCCTTGATCTGAGCCCCGTCCATGAGGTGCTGGTTGAGGAATCGGTTCTGGGGTGGAAGGAATTTGAGCTGGAAGTCATGCGCGACTACGCGGACAACGCGGTGGTCATTTGCAGCATTGAAAACTTTGACCCCATGGGAGTGCACACAGGCGACTCCATCACCGTGGCGCCCGCGCAGACACTGACCGACAAAGAGTATCAGTTGATGCGCGACGCTGCCTTCAAGGTGATTCGTACTGTGGGTGTGGAAACCGGGGGTTCCAACATCCAGTTTGCCATCGAGCCCGAAACCGGCCGAATGGTGGTAATTGAAATGAATCCGCGCGTCTCCAGAAGTTCGGCGCTGGCGTCAAAGGCCACGGGGTTCCCAATCGCCAAGATCGCCGCGCGCCTTGCAATGGGCTATCGGCTGGACGAAATTACCAACGACATCACCAAGAAGACTCCGTGCTGCTTTGAGCCCACGCTGGATTACGTGGTGGTCAAAATTCCCAAGTGGGCGCAGGAAAAATTCCCGGAAGCCGACCCGCGCCTTGGGACCCAAATGAAGTCGGTCGGAGAGGTAATGGCGATCGGGCGTACCTTCAAGGAAGCTTTTATGAAGGGAATTCGCTCACTGGAAACCGGGCGCAAGCCTCCCAAGCCTCCGGCTGACCGCGAAGAAATTCTGCGTCGCGTTTCCATACCGAACCCTGAGCGGTTGTGGGACTTGTTGTACGCCTTCAATGCCGGAGAGAGCGTGGAAACGCTGGCTGAAATCACCCACATTGACCCCTGGTTCCTGGATCAGGTCCGGCAGATGGTGGTGATGCAAAACGAGCTCAAGCGGTTTGACGCAAAGTCAGTGCCCACCACGGTGCTGCGCGAAGCCAAGCGTCTGGGCTTCTCAGACCTCCACTTGGGTGAATTGTGGGGAGTGAGTGGGGCGGACATCCGCCAAAAGCGCCTCGAAAACAACGTCCGCCCGGTCTTCAAGCGCGTTGACACCTGCTCGGCGGAATTTGAATCCTTCACACCTTATCTTTATTCCACCTACGAAGACGAGGATGAGGCCGAGCCGACCGACCGCAAGAAGATCATGATCCTTGGC
This sequence comes from Acidobacteriota bacterium, assembly GCA_021780055.1. The sequence goes on along the minus strand of JAJXZM010000027.1, from coordinate 8,497 downwards.
AGCGGGCCGAACCGTATCGGGCAGGGAATTGAATTCGATTACTGCTGCGTGCACGCGTCCTACGCACTGAAGGAACACGGCTACGAGACGATCATGGTGAACTGCAACCCTGAAACCGTCTCGACCGATTACGACACTTCAGACCGCCTCTATTTTGAACCGCTGACTTTTGAAGACGTGATGTCGATTGTCGAAGAAGAACGCCCAGCCGGCGTGATTGTCCAATTCGGCGGGCAGACACCCCTGAACCTTGCTCGCCAATTGAAGGCTGCAGGCGTCCCGATCATCGGCACTTCACCGGAATCCATCAATCTGGCCGAGGATCGCAAGTACTTCGGAAAATTGCTCAGGGACATGGATATTCCACAACCTGAAAATGGCACTGCCATGACCGTGGATGAAGCCCTCGCGGTTGCCAATCGCATCGGCTATCCCGTACTGGTGCGCCCCTCCTATGTACTGGGCGGCCGCGCCATGGTAATCGCGTATGACCAGAAGATGCTGGCGAACTACGTGCGCCGCGCTGAGGAACTGGAGGGGGCATTCCCCATCCTGATCGACCGCTTCCTTGAAAACGCCACCGAAGTGGATGTGGACGCATTATCGGATGGTACGGATGTTGTCATCGCCGGCATCATGGAGCACATTGAGGAAGCCGGTATCCATTCAGGCGACAGTTCCTGCGTGCTTCCCTCAGAGAACATACCGGAGGAAACACGGCGTACCCTAACCACCTATACAACCCAATTGGCGCGCGAACTGAAAGTCGTAGGTCTGATGAATACGCAGTACGCCATCCAGAACGGGAAGGTCTACGTTCTGGAAGTAAACCCACGAGCCTCGCGAACCGTGCCTTACGTCAGCAAGGCCACCGGAGTGCCGCTGGCCAAAGTTGCGGCGCGGTTGATGGTTGGAGAAAAGCTCAGTTCCTTCAAACTGGAACCTGAACTCCCGGTGCGCTATTCCTACGTCAAGTCTCCGGTGTTTCCATTCCAAAAATTTCCGGGAGTCGATTCCGTCCTTGGTCCGGAAATGAAATCAACAGGCGAAGTAATGGGTGTAGCCGAGCGCTTCGGATTGGCATTTGCCAAGGCGCAACTTGCCGCCGGCCAGAAGATCGCACAGAATGGCACCGTGTTCATTTCCGTTAACGACCATGACAAGCAGCACGCAGTGAAGCTGGGCCGCGATCTTGCATTGCTGGGGTTCAAACTGCTGGCGACCCGTGGCACTGCGGCGGCGCTTCGAGCGGCCAAAGTCAAGGTGGAAAAAGTTTATAAAGTGGAAGAGGGCCGTCCGAATGTGGTGGACCACATCAAGAATGCATCCATCGACCTGATCATCAACACGCCGCTCGGCCGCGGTTCACGCTACGATGAAAAAGCAATCCGGCGCGCGGCTATTCAGCATGGCGTTACCTGCATTACTACCATCTCAGCCGCGACAGCGGCCGTGAACGGCATACGCGCTCAGCGCGACCGCGGCATCGAGGTGGCGTGCCTGCAGGAACTCCAGCAGAAAGACCGGGAAGCAGCCGGGAGTTCCGTTACGAGCAAAACACTCAATCCAGGTGGCTGATTTCATGAAAAGCAACGAAATTATTGAGCATCTTCAGGGAGTTTTCGTTCCCGTCGTCACCCCCTTTAATCGCCGTGGAGATGTAGACGAAGTGGGCTTTCGCTCCAATATCCGGCGGTACATCAAGCAGGGATTTAACGGCCTCCTGATTGCGGGGTCGACAGGTGAAGGCCCTTACCTGACCGAAAGCGAAAGGCTGCGTCTGGTAGAACTTGCCAGGCCGTTGATTCCCACACCTCAACTCTTGATGGTCGGGACGGGCGTTGAGACTACTCGGCAGACCATCCATCTAAGCAAGGAAGCGGTCAAGCGCGGCGCCGACGCGTTGCTGGTGCTCACTCCTGGCTACTACAAGAATCGAATGGATTCAGCCGCACTCACCGCACATTTTTCGGAGGTCGCAGATGCCGTACTCCAGCCGGTCCTGATTTACTCCATCCCGCAATTTACGGGGATCAATATTGATCCTCCAACAATTGCCCGGCTGTCGAGACACGGCAATATCGCAGGCCTCAAGGAAAGCTCCGGCAAAATGGATTTCCTGCAAGAGGTCCTGAAGAAATCAAAAAAGGGTTTTCGCGTTTTCGCGGGGTCGGCATTGATCATGCTTGATGCTTTTCAGGCAGGAGCGGCCGGAGCCGTCCTGGGGCCGGCCAACTACATTCCGGATATTTGCCTTGAAATTTTCAAACTGTACGGCCAAGGGGATATTGAAGCCGCTCGGGCGCTCCAACAGCGCATCATTCCTATGGTTCAGGAAGTGAACATCCGCGCGGGAATCCCGGGAATCAAATACGCGCTGGACTTGTGCGGTTACACCGGCGGGAAGCCTCGCAGCCCTCTTCAGCCGTTGCGCCGCGCGGAAGAACGGAAGGTTGCTGCCGCTCTAAGGGAGGTAGGAATCCGCCAGACGCGGCCCCGCAGTGCCTGATCCTTCAATACAATTTGAATCTTAAGCCGCCTTTGCAGCATCAATTTAAGGGGTGCCGCTGATTCGGCCGGGGCGTTGTTGCATTTAAAACCGCAGTGAAGCATGGGAAGATTATGGATTGCGTGTCGCTGCCTTATTCTCGGGTTCCGAAATCCAGCAAACTTCTGCTGGACTACCTGGAGCATTACGAACGCACCGCCAGATTCTATAATGGGCATCCATACAACCCTGAAACTTATGTCAGGCTGAGCCAGCAACTCAGGCATTTCAAAACCGACCGAAAAGCGCTCGTTGAAATTCTGCGGCGGCAGAACGTAGCGTTTGGCGCTGGCGACCCAACACTCGAGAACATCAGCAAGTTAGGCGATCCGGAGACTTTTGCCGTTGTCACCGGACAGCAGGTTGGCCTCTTTTCCGGGCCGGCCTTCACCCTCTACAAGGCTTTGAGCGCACTCCGTCTGTCGCAGTCACTGAACACACAAGGACTTCCGTCAGTGCCTATCTTCTGGCTGGCCACAGAAGACCACGACCTTGAGGAAGTCGCCCAAACTTTCGCACTCAATGATGACTACGAGCCCGTCCACTTACACGATCCCGGCGAGCGGCCCGCACCGCAGTCTCCGGTGGACCGCGTGAAGTTGACCGAGGCCATTACCGAACAAATCAATCGCCTGGATTCGCTACTCCCTGGCAGCGACGAGAAGGCCCAATTGCTTCACGACCTTCGCGCTACCTATCAGCCCGGTGCCACCTGGTCAGAGGCATTCGCGCAATTTTTGACGCGACTGTTCGGCCGATGGGGCGTCATTCTGTTGGACCCTATGGATGAGGAAATCCACCAGCTCAGCATTCCAATTTACCAAGAGGCCATCGTCCGCGCGAATGAGTTACGGTCGCTGCTGCAGGAGCGTTCCTCTGAACTGGCCAAAGCCGGCTACCACGCGCAGGTCCACATCACGGAACAATCCACGCTGCTGTTTGCAGAACGCGAAGGCAATCGTCTGCCAGTACACAGGTCAGTTGACGGCCAAAAGTTCTCAATCGGTGATGAATATGCTGCGTCGCTGCAGGATCTCCAGTCCGAGATCAGCGACCGTCCGCTCAATATTTCGGCCAATGTGCTGCTTCGCCCCGTGGTGCAGGACGCGCTGCTTCCGACCATCGCTTACGTCGCCGGCCCTTCCGAACTTGCCTATCTTGCCCAGGCGCAGGTCCTCTATCAGGCTTTTGGCCAACCCATGCCAGCCGTCTGCCCTCGAAGCGGCTTCACCCTTGTCGACCGCCGTGTTGAACGTTGGATGGAGAAATATCAACTTGGCATTGACGACATCTGGCAGGGCAACGAGCACCTGAGCCAGCGCATCGCTGCCACCGCCTTTGCAGCAGGCTGGTCCGAGCGATTCGACCAGACGGAAAGGGACCTCGCGGACCTGCTGGGCAGATTGAAAAAAGACATTGAAGTTTTGGACCCAACGCTACTTGATGCGCTGAATCATTCGGAAGAAAAGATCCGTTTTCAGATTGAGAAATTGAGAGGCAAGATGACCCGCTCCGCACTCAGCCGGTCTGAGGTTTTGGCGCGCCACGAGCAGGCCCTGCTGCGTGCTATCATGCCCGAAAAAGACCTCCAGGAGCGCGTGGTGAGCGGCGTTTACTTTCTTGGCCGCGCCGGCTATGGGCTGCTCGATCGCCTCCTGGAGCAAATTCCAGATTCCTCTTCCAACCACTGCATCATGAGTTTCTGACAGTCCAAACAGACTCCTGATTCCCTTGCATCATGAGTTTCTGACAGTCCAAACAGACTCCTGATTCCCTGCGTGCGGCTTCTCAACAAACGCAAAGTACTTGAAATCCCTTTGTTATAATGAATTAGCCATTTTCCTGATTTTCAGGAATAGCAAGAAAGGGCACAGAGGAGAGGACGATGTCTGAAGAGGCAGCGAAGGCACCAACCCCGGACAAGCCGAAAAATCAGCGGCACACGCTCCACATCGAAACCAATTCGCGAGTCGAATTCAAGGACCTTACCGACCAGATCGAGCGATTGATTGAAAAGTCCGGGATTGAAAGCGGACAGTGCCACATTTTTGTCCCACATACCAGCGCCGCAATCCTGATTAACGAAAACTACGATCCGGGCCTTCGACAGGACATCGCGGATTTTCTCAAACAACTTGCCCCTGCCAATGCGGACTATCAGCACAACGACGGCAACTGCGACTCTCATCTGAAAGCAGTGCTCGTAGGCGCCAGCAAAACCCTGTTGATTGAAAATCGCCGCCTGCTGCTGGGCCGCTGGCAAGGCGTTTATTTCTGCGAGTTTGACGGGCCGCGCCGTCGCGATCTGCACATCAAACTTGTCTCGGATTAATCATGGATTCACTGGGCCTTTACATCCAAGTTCCTTTCTGTGCTTCCAAGTGCAGCTTTTGCAATTTCAGTTCCCGCGTAGCTGGCCGGGACATCTATGATCGCTATTGCCAGGCACTCGCCAGGGAACTCGAATATCTGCCGGAGTTCTACCGGGCCATCTCAATTGGAGAAAATCTGTTCGAAATTCCGGTTGACTCCGCTTACATCGGAGGTGGAACTCCGTCACTTCTGGGAAGCGTCCGCCTGGAGAGGCTTGTAACAGCCATTCACCAGCGATTCCAGCTTGACTCGGAGACAGAATTTACCATCGAGGTCACTCCGGGTTCGGCGGATGCGGACTTTCTGCAGCATATTCGGACGGTTGGAATCAATCGTCTGAGTATCGGCGCGCAGTCTTTTGTGGATAAGGAGCTGCGGACTGTGGGAAGGTTACACTCGGCTGAGGACACGCGAGCACTGGTCCAGACGGCCCGCGCGAATGGTTTTGCCAACATCAGCCTGGACCTGATTGCCGGTCTGCCTCACCAGACCATGGAGTCATGGCAATTATCAATACAGTCCATGATTGCACTGCGGCCCGAACATGTTTCGGTATATCTTTTTGAAATCGACGAAAAGAGCCGTCTGGGCAGCGAGGTTTTGAAGCACGGAGTTCGCTATCATGCTGCTGCGCTGCCTGATGAAAATTTTGCGGCCGATGCGTATGACGAGGCGCGCAAATCACTGCGCGAAGCGGGCTACCTCCAATATGAGATTTCGAACTACGCCCTGCCAGGATACGAATCGCGTCATAACCGAAAATACTGGCAGTTGCAACCCTACGTCGGTCTGGGAGCGGGAGCGCACTCGTGCGACGGGCAATCGCGGTGGGAGAACGTAACGTCTGCGGAAGAATACGAGAACTGTTTGGAGCGCGGCCAGTCGCCGATCTGCGAACTGCAAAGGCTGAGCACTGAGGCCCAGGTGGAGGAGTTCTTCTTCCTCGGATTACGCCAGATGGCAGGTGTGAATCTCGCCGAGGCAGTAGACCGCTGGGGCGAGGAACACATTGCTCGGTGGACCGCAAGGCTCGATTCGCTTGAACACGACGGCTGGCTTGAGCGTCTCGATGGCCGGGTTCGCCTTGCGGACAAGGCACTGCTGATCTCAAACGAAATCTTTCAGGAATTTGTTTCAGCATAGATTCTTTATACAAAGTGGAGCGAGCTTTCCCTATGGCCCCATCAGTGATTGATCTGCGAAGCGACACGGTGACCCGTCCCACTCCTGCCATGCGGCGTGCAATGGCAGATGCCGAAGTGGGCGATGACGTCTATCGCGAAGACCCGACGGTGAGCCGGCTCGAGGTGCGGGCGGCGGAAATTTTCGGTCGGGAAGCCGCATTGTTCATTCCTTCCGGCACGATGGGCAATCAAGCCGCGATCAAAGTCCACACTCGGCCTGGGCAGGAAGTTGTCTGCGAAGCGCGCGCCCACATTTTCAATTACGAAATGGGCATGATGGGCGCGTTTTCCGGCGTTATTCCAAGGGCTGTTCTTGCCGAGGACGGCATCATGAGCTGGGGGCAGATTGAGGCGGTGATCCGCGCCCGCAGCGACCACCACTCCGTCACCGGTTTGATAGAACTGGAAAACTCCGCGAACCTTGCCGGCGGGTCGGTCTATCCCATCGCGGTTTCAGATGAAATCTGTGACAGGGCGCATCAGCGAGGCCTTCCGGTTCACCTGGATGGCGCCCGGATATTTAATTCCGCCGTAGCGCTTGGGCAGGGTGTGATTGAACTGACGCGGAAATTTGATTCCATTATGTTTTGCCTCTCCAAAGGTTTGGGAGCGCCGGTCGGTTCGATGCTGGTGGGTAGCAAGGCCTTCATTGAGGAAGCCCGGCTGGTGCGCAAGATGCTGGGTGGCGGAATGCGCCAGGCAGGAATCCTTGCGGCCGCAGGGCTTGTGGCACTGGAAGAAACGCCCGGAAAGCTGCACATCGATCATGAAAACGCAAAATTCCTGGCAGAAGGGCTCGCAGAAATTCCCGGTGTGAAAATCGATCCAGCGAAAATCAAGACCAACATTCTGTTTTTCGACGTTCCACCCGGCGGCCTCAGCGCATCGGAAGTTTCAACGCGCCTTGCCGCGCAGGGGGTGCTGGCCAACCCTACAAGCCACAAGTCCATCCGCATGGTTACGCATTTTGATGTTGATCGTGCCGGCTGCGGGCGGGCCCTCCAGGTGTTGCGGGAGATTCTCGCAGTCACACGCAGTCCCGCAAGCACGCGAACCGTATAGGCCTCACGCGAAAATTGTTCCAATCTCTTGTGCTATAAGAAGGTCAGTGAGAGGGTTTCAACGGTTCTTATGTGCTTTTTCGCTATAAAGCTCGCCCAGGACCTGGACGTAATGGTCCCGGTATGAAGTGTCATGCGGATCGAGTTGAGTGCAAAGGCGGTATTCCTTTAGTGCAGCGTCAAGATCGCCAAGCTTTTCAAGCGCGTATGCCAGGCCGCTGTGGGCGTCGACGTTGTCCGGCTCGCGGCGAACAGCCTCCAGCATTTCCACCCGCGCGCGCTCCCATTCGTGGAACATGAGAAATGTGATCCCAAGTTCGCGGTGCAAATCGCCATTCCTGGGATCAAGAAGTGTCGCTTTGCGGAGAAGATCAACAGCCTCAGTAAACTGCCCGCTGGACCGGAGCTGATCTGCTTCTGAAACCATGCGGCGGAGTTCCATTTCTGAGGCGGCAGGGTTGAGCTGAGCAGCTTCCGGCTGCCGGGAATTTGTTGCGGCCGCGCTTGCATCCACGTCAATCTGCTGATGTGGCTGGGGCGAAATGAAATATGACGCGTCGTGCTGTCCAGGGCAGAGCACATGAACGTAGTGGTCGCCCGGAGCGACATCCTTCACCCGTAGCGTTCCATCACTGCCTGTAGTTCCTGCCGCGTCCCCATCAATGTCCACCTTGCACCCTGCGACTCCGGAGTCGACTGAAACAGCAGCTGGCGGATTCTGATTGCCGCGCTTCTTTCCACCGAACCATTTGCCCGAAGCACAAGTACCTGCGGCAAATACGAGAACCAGAAGAAAACCGAAGTGGGCGCGGGCGTTCATTGCAGTTGAGTCAATGGTAGCACAGAAACCCGTCCCGAGCCGGGTTCCAACACGGGTCAAGCCTTTGGGGCTGGAGGAGCCCACCACCATTAAGCATGTTAGAATAGGCGTGGATCGCGTGTTTTGAAGGATAGCGACGGAGGTGCGCGCTGGATTTTGAGCTGAGCGACGAGGAACACGAAATTCGTGACGCGGTGCGTTCTTTTGCTGAAAATGAGATTCGCCCTCACGTTCGCGAGTGGGATGAATCCGAACACTTCCCGGTTGAGATCTTACCCGGGCTTGCGGAACTGGGTTTGATGGGTGTTACGGTGCCCGCTGAATATGGCGGCACCGGTTTCGGCTACGTCCCCTATGTCATTGCGATTGAGGAACTTGCAAGGATTGATCCTTCCGTCGCTCTGATAGTGGCTGCGCATAATTCACTCTGCTCCAGTCATATTCTGCTTGCCGGCACCGAACAGCAGAAAAAGAAGTACCTTGCTCCCCTGGCGCAAGGGAAGAAGCTGGG
>JAJXZM010000225.1 GCA_021780055.1 Acidobacteriota bacterium | reverse complement strand
TGCGGGTATAATAGGCTCAGAGGTAGGTAACGGAGCTGGTTCCAGCGCTTGCAAAGGAAGACGAAGGCTGATTTGAGAGGCGTGCAGGGCCTTTTCCATCTGCAAGGGGAGTAGAGTTTGCCTGGCGCCGCGAAACTCACGGACAAGCCTGAAGCAGAGCTTGGGTTCGGATGGACACGGCTCTTCGGGCTGGAGTGCAGACTGCCGCTGGGAGTGTGGCTGCGGCGGGTGTGGAAGGCCGTGTTGTGTGACTGCTGCGAAGACCTGGCCGCGCAGATGTCCTACTTCTTCCTGATGGCGTTGTTCCCATTTTTCATTGTGCTGGCGGCGATTGTGGGTTACCTGCCGTTCACCGGCGCCTGGCCGCACGTGCTGACCTGGATCACTCAGTATTTTCCTGACCCCGTTCAGCCTTACGTTTTCAGGACCGTCACCAACCTGACGCAGGAGTGGGGCGGCCTGCTCAGCTTCGGTCTCGTTAGCTCCATCTGGATTGCCACTCGGGCCGTCATCAGCCTGATGGACGGCCTGAACGCGGCCTACAACGCGCGGGAAACGCGCGGCTTCTGGAAACGGCGCATGCTGGCCTGCGGCGTGATGCTGGTGTTCGCGCTCACCTTCCTGACGGCGTTCGGGCTGCTGACGTTTGGCGGACTGGTAGGACACTGGCTGGGAACTCATTCCGGACCGGGAGCCGCTTACGTGATCCTGTGGCACGTGTTGCGATGGGTGATCCCGCTGGCGCTGCTGAATCTTGCAGTGTGCTTTGGGAATTACGTCCTGCCCAACACCAAGCGCCCATGGCGATGGATGACTCCAGGCAGCCTGTTTGTGGTGGTGATCTGGATGCCGGCCACCATCGGGTTTGACTCCTTCCTGCACCATTTCGGCCGGGCCGGCGCTTACGGGGCCGTTGGGGCTTTCTTTGTTCTCATGACCTGGGTTTACATCACCAACTTCATTCTGCTGGTGGCGGCGGAAATGGACTCTGAACTGGAAAAAGCCGCCCGCACCTTCCGCTCCGAAAGCGCGGCGCAGCGCATGGTCGCGGCAAGCTGACGCGGACTGCGTTGAGAAGCCGCCGACCTGCAAGGCGGCTGGTCGCAAGTCCCGGAATCCCTTTGAACATCGATACGGAACTAAAGGCCGAAGCGAAAGACGAACCCGGCGGAATAGACGATGTTGTTGGCGACCCCGTGAATGGGGAAATACGCCGTGAATGCGGAATTGGCCGACGTGGGAAGACCGTAAGTAGGCGAGGCAAAGCGGTGGTCTCGGGCGTCAATCCGTACCGCCAGAAAGTGAGTCAGGCTGTATTCCAGGCCGCCGCCGAAATTCCATCCGAAGATGTTGTCCGGCTTCAGCACTGTGCCTGGCACACCGTTGAATCCCGGCGACTGCGCCAGCGCCGCTCCAGAGCTGGTGGGCGAAAAACGGTTGAAGTCGAGCCCGACCACAAGGTAGGGCCGCACACCCCTGATGGGCTTTGCTGGATGGGCCAGGGCGTCCACGCTGACCCTTTGGCCGCGCATGCCGTATCCGATGACGTCGTTCGGAGTGGTGGAATTGTAGAAGTTGGTAATGGCCAGGTTGTTGCGGAACATGCTGTACGAACCTTCCACGCTGAGTTTCTTGAGTACCGGAATTTCCCCTCCTGCCGTGAAGCTGATTCCGCTCCTGTAGGTGGACCCGAAAGAGGCGCCGTAAACGTTGTAGTAGCGCTTGTCAAAAAGCGTGGAGAGGCCGCCCTCAACAAATACTCGGTAGTCCTGGGCATGGAGCACCGCCGCAGCAGAGCCAAGAAATACCACCACCATGAATCCCTGAACCAATTTGCGCATCTTCAATTCTGAGCCTCCGATCAACCTGGCCGTGTCTGTCCGGGTGCGGCGCAGCGGCAGAGCCCGCATGGGCCGCGTTCCCCTGCCTTGACTCCCAGACTAGGAATTTTACACGCGTTTGCACAATTCAGTCATGTGACTCTCACAAGCGCTCTTGAGTTATGCTCTGATGGCATATTTCCTGGAAAGGTTGCGGAGCGCGGGTTTCGGAGCCAAGTAGTAACGAGTTTACGTCGACAAGCTCCGCTCCGATGGCGGGATAAATCCGCCGCTATAGCAAACCTCATTCCCCGGCAACGTGAATGATAGCCTTGATGACGCCGTCGCGATAGCCGGAAACCAGGTCGAACGCCTCAGCGGTCTCCCGCAGCGGAAAGTGGTGGGTCATCAGCGGATCGACATTGATCCTGCCGCTTGAAACCAGGTCGATAGCCGCGGCCATGCAATGGTTCTGCCGCCGCACGTTCTTGATGGTCAGCTCTTTCCGTCGCAGGGTGTGCACAGGGAAGCTTACGTCATCCACTTCCGGAATGCCGACAACCACCAGCGTTCCGCCGGGCTTCAGCAGTTCCACAGCCTGATCGAGTGTTTCCTGCTCGCCCGCGCATTCGAACACGATGTCCATGCCTGTGGGTTCGGCAGCGCCGATGGCCTTGACCACGTTGCCCCGGCGCGGGTTGCCGATCCATACCGCGCCCAGTTGCGCGGCCATCGCGAGGCGGTCATCAATAAGGTCCGTCATGTAGACTGTGCAGTCGGCCGCCGCGCGGCATGCGAGGAGTACGCTGAGGCCGATGGGCCCCGATCCCAGAATGGCAACGGTCGAGCCCGCTTCCATCTGCGAGAGCCTTTGCGCGTGGACGCCGATCGAAAGCGGCTCAACCATCGCGGCCTGCCCCGCTGTCATCGACTCCGGGATGGGATAGCAGCAGTCCTGCGGCAGCACCACGTATTCCGCCAGCGCTCCCGACAATTCACCCGGATTGCCAAGGAACAGTTGATTCCGGCAGGTGTTGGGCCGCCCACCGCGGCACTGATCGCAGTGGCCGCACGCCACAAGCGGATCAATAGCCACGCGCTGCCCCGCCAGAAGCCCGCGCACCTCCGTTCCCACCTGCTGCACCGTGCCCGCGCACTCGTGGCCCATCACAAACGGATACTTCACCACGGCCGCGCCAATGCGGCCCGTCTTGTAATAGTGCACGTCGGAGCCGCACACGCCTACCGCGTCAATGCGCAGCAGAACGTCGCACGGGCCGGTCAGTTGCGGCTCAGGGACATCACCAATTTCGATCTCCCTGAGCCGGGTCAGTAAAGCAGCTTTCATGAATGCATTAATGCCGTTCTCAGTTCGGCAGCGACCAGATTTGCGTGGCCAGATTATGGCCGCAGACCTGCATCTCGAGGCTTTGGGGTTTGCTCTCCACCCCCACGGCGGCAAGGCACTGCAGATTGCCGTTGTTGATGAGGTTCCCTTTCAGCGTGTAGCGCCATTGCTGGGTACTCGCAGAACTGCAGGCCTGCATTGTTGGCTTGCCGTCCACGACGGCCAGGCACTCGCCGCCGGAAGATTGCAGCGCTCCGTCTGGCGTCACCGTCCACTTCTCTGCGGCAGCGCCGGTGCATTCTGCAACGCTTCCGGGCGCAGCCAGGCAGCGCGCGTAACTTTCAAAGTCGCGATCTCGCCTCGAGGCGGAAATCATGGTGATGGTCCCGGTCCGCGACGGCTTGCCGCACTCAGCGGAAGGCTGGATGCGCCAGATGGCGGCGTCATGCGACGCGACTTCCGCCTCGAGAGACGCTGCCCCGGATTGCTCCTTGCCGCTCCACAGGTCCTTTGCATCCAGCTTGCATCCGGAACTTGCCGCAAAGCCCAGATCACCCGGCGTCACGTCAACCTTTACGGCTGCATCAATGTGGTTTGTCACGGCCACGGCATCATCGCCGCCGGAAAGCCGCTTGAACAGAACGTCCATCTGCGGAGTTCGCCGGACGAGCGTGGCCATATTGCCCAGCGGGTCCTGGTCAATGGCGATCAGGTCCTTGTTGCCGACAATGGCGATCGCTTCCGGACTGAGCTTCGCAACTTCCGAACTCAGGATCAGCGGCGCGGACATCATGGACCACAGCGCCATCTGGGTGCGGCTTTCCGGCACGCTCATGCCGATGTCGCCGGCGATGATGAAGTCCGGATCGTTCCAGTTGCCGGGTTTCTGAAAGCGGCCGAGCGGCAGGTTGTAAGAATAGTTCCACATCATGCTCTGGTAGCGGGTGCGCTGCGGAAACATGCGGCGAAAACGCTCCGGGAGCGGATGCGCATGATAAGTCGAGATGTCAGAACCTTCACGCCACAACTGGCCGTACTTTCCAACCCAGCTCAGCACGTCGTACCACTCGGGATTACCCTGGAAATACGCGGGGGCCGATTCCGAGAAGACAATGGGGCGGCCCACTTTTTCAAGCGCCTCGTGCTCCGCCGCATAGGCCAGGTGATAAGACTGCTCTTCTGTCTCGCCGGGCGGCGCGTAAACGTTGCAGCCGTCCAGCTTCAAATAATCCACGCCCCAGGAAGCAAATAGCCGTGCGTCGTCCAGGAAATGTGCATCGCCTCCGCCCTGCGGCAGGCCGCTGCCCGCGAACCGCCCGCAGGTTTCAGAGCCGGAGTCTTCATAGATGCCGAATTTGAGCCCCAGTTTATGGACCTCATCCGCCACGGGCTTCATGCCGTTCGGAAATCGTTCCTTGTCCACCTGCAGATTGCCGCTCGCGTCGCGGTCTTTCTGCATCCAGCAGTCGTCGATGGTCACCGTGTCATAGCCCAGCGCTGCAAGCCCCGTCGAGACCAGAGCGTGGGCGTTATCCAGAATCGTTTGCGCCGTGTAGCCGCACTGGTAATGCGCCCAGTCGTTCCAGCCCATGGGCGGCGTGGCGGCCAGCGGCTTCTTGTCTGCCGCGGCGCCCTTTGCGGGAACTATCGCCCCGCAGGCGGCAGCCAGAAACAATAAACTCAGAATAATGGATGGCAATCTCTTCCGGCCGGGCCGGCCTGAAGTATGGGTATGAAAGCTTTGAACTTGCAACATGAACGCACCTCCCGCACAGAAGCTTGAATGATAACGACAGCAAACAGTACAACCGTGCGGCAACGCGTTGTCAAGCAAAACTCATTTGCCGGTGCAAGGTAATCGTCTTGGCCGGGTCGTCCCTCCGGCTACGCTACGGCTTGGCGGGGCCTGCGGTGTTCGAGCGCAGGCGCTTATAGGCGGCGGGGTAGCGGTTCGGCAGGCCGTAAACGGGGTTCCATTCGGCGCGCTTGTTCCTGAGCGCGGTCAGGTCAAGATCGCCGACCAGCACTCCGGGCTGGTCGCCGAGTTGCTGCACTGTCTGTCCCTCGTAATTGATAATGGAACTGGTGCCCGTGTTGCGAGGCGCGCCGTAATTCGCCCGCACAATGTAGACCACATTTTCAAGCGCCGTGGTCTCAAACAGATGGATCAGCAGCGGCCGCGAAAAATCATCGGTGCAGTAGGGGATGAAAATCACTTCCGCGCCACCCAGCGCCAGCTCCAGTGTGGATTCGGGGTGCTGCACGTCGTAGCAGATCTCGATGCCGAGTTTCATTTGGACGCCGGCGACGTTGATGTTCCACACGTGGAAACCGTCGCCGTGGTGGACCCCAGAGGCCACCATCCAGTTCTGCAAGTGGACCTTGCTGTACGTGCCGGCGATCTGCCCTTGCGGATCCATCAGGACGGCGGTGTTGTAAAGCTCTCCCTTCCGGTTTTCGTCCATTCCGAATACGATCCAGATGCCGAGCTGCCGCGCCAGCTCTGCAAAGCGCCGCGTCGTGGGGCCGGGAATGGTTTCCGCGGCCGCCAGGATCCGCTTGCGTTCCAGCACAAGCCGCGGGTCATTCACGGACTCTCCCGGGGGCAAATCAACGCGCGGATAGCCCTGCACGGCAGATTCCGGCGTCAGCACGATCTTTGCGCCCTGTGCCGCGGCCTGCCGGATCAATTCTTCCGCTTGCTTCAGGTTGTAGGATTTGTCAAGGACGCGGGCATTCATCTGCACAATGCCCACGCGGACGACCTGGTCGTTTTCAGCGGGAGCCGCAAGCTCCTGGGCGGCCGCCGCGGCCTTCATCTGCAGCGTGAACGCGCCCGCTGCCAGAATCGCCGCCACCAGGCCGGCAAGCGAAAAAGCCCGTTTTCTCTTTGTGGCTGTCATGACTTCAACTTTTGCCAGCCCGGGCAGGCCCCTGTGTTTGTCCCCTTCACGCGCCGAACTGCCGCAGGTGGTGGTCCAGGTGCAGGTAGCCCAAGCGCATCCAGTCGGCCTGCGACATGCGGCCAAAGAAGGGATGGGCCGGCCACTCAAAACCTCTGGACGGTTTGGAGTAGCGGGCGATCAGCTTCTTCAGTTCCTTCCTGTCGCCCTCAAATTCATTCGGCTGGGTACCTGCGGCCTTGGGGTCCCACTCCGGCGGGCCTTTCACACCGTGCGGCCACGGAATCGGCACCCACAGCGCCGCCCATCGGAAGGGTGCGCGCGGAATCCAGCGGCTGGCCGGGCGCACGTCGCGCTCGCCCAGAGAGGAGCGGAAGGCGTCGCTCAAGTGGCAGATCATCTGGTGGGGCGTCATTTCTCCCCATTTTCGCCGGCTGTTGGGGCGCACCGCGCGCACCCGGTTCAGAATTTCAATCCTGTCGTTGCGGTTGGCAAGCGTTTTCATGCCGACCATTTTAACGCGCCCCGCCCCGCCTCAGGAAATCATCGGCAGTGATTCGCGCGCGTCCTGCGCGTGACGCACGAAAGCCTCGGCGTATTTCACGCCCAACTCGGCACCGCGGAATTTGTTCATCAATTCATGCACACTGTAAAACTCGTCCGGGTTCTGGCTGGCGTGGGCGTAGCAGGAGGCGCGCTTGCGCGATTCTGTCGCGCTGATGTCCACCAGCCGCGTGGGCCGGAAGGTCTGCGTCTGCATGCCCGACATGACTTCCGTGTAGTAGAGCTCAAACCCCTGCTTCATTCTCAGCCACGCATCGTAAACCAGCAGCGACGTGGCGCGATGGTCGCGGTGCGAATCGATAGGCCAGGGAACAAACACCAGGTCGGGCTTCTCGGCGGCCAGGATCTTTCCGAACTGGCGGTAGGTTTCGTTGGTCACTTCGCTTGCGCCGTCGATCTGGCCGGCAAACAGGGGCCGCGCCTTGAGGATAGCGCAGGCCTTTTCCGCCTCGGCCGTGCGAATGCGCGCCGCCTCCGCGTGGCTCTTGCCGGGGATGCCGGCTTCGCCGCGCGTCAGGTAGAGCGCCACGACATCGTGCCCCAGGTCGGCGTAGCGGGCCATGGTGCCGCCGGCGGAGGATTCGGGATCGTCAGGATGCGCGCCGGCGACGATGACCTTGAGTTTTCGCGATGGGGCCGCCTGGCCCGAGCCCTCCGAAAGCAGAGGCAGTCCCAGCGCGGCAATTGCCGCCTGGCCTGCGCTCGCCATCAGGGTCCTTCGTGAAATAGTTTTCATCGGCGTTCACTCCTTTGTCGTGCCACGCGTGATTACTGCTCCCGCCTCAGACGTTTTTCGCATACATCGAAAAAATGCGATGTGTGCGCTACCCGAGGCTCTGCATAGTTATGCGTCCCGCTGCATAGCTATGCAAGCTGCCCTCCTAAGCCGACGCCTTGAATTCCTTTGCGATCACGGCGTGTCCGCCCTGCGTCGAACCGAGCCGAATTTGCTTCACCGGGTTGTACGCCGGATCGTTGTACCAGTTGAGGGCCGCCTCTTCCGAAGGGAACTTCAGCACCACGCTTACCTTCCGGGGCTGGCCTTCCAGCGGCATGCTATCGTAGTCGGCCACCAGCACTTCCGCCCCGTGCTTTTGAAGCAGCGGCACGACGCCGGGCACGTAGTTCTCATAGCCCTTGGGGTCGGTAATGTCGTAGCCGACAATCACATAAACAGCCATGACTTTATTCTCCAATCGTAAAGTAGTTGCGGCCCACCGCGGACGGCGCATTCCCCGCATATTGCCGGGGTGCAAGTCCGCTGCCCGTTGGCAAAGAAATGGATAACGATTTTAAACACGCCCCGGGGCAGGAATGCAAGCCACGGACAAAATTATGAATTGTGAATTATAAAGGAAGAGATGAATTGCTCGCGCCGCCGTAATTTGCCACAACCCTCACAACCTTGCCGTGCGCATTGAATTCCATGAACTCGCCCGTCTTTGTGCCTTTCTGGTTCACGTAATAAAGGACAACGCTCGAAAGTCCCCACAACACATCGAGCAGCTCGAAGGAAAGGTTGGGATGCGTCTCAAGTCCTCGCTGGAAATAAGCACGCAAGGCCTGTTTGCCCGTCACTTTTCCGGATGCGTCATTCAAAAGTTGCGCGGCAACGGGTGACGTCAGCACCACGTCGGACGCATAGTGGGCGAGGATGGCTTCAAGGTCATGAGAATTCCATGCCGCCACCCATTCCTCTGCGAATGTTCGAGCTTGGGATTCTGTCAGCATCGCTTGTGGCCTCCCATCGATTCCCGTGCACCGCAATGGCCCTACGTGCAGGACTGAGGTTGCATTGTAGCGTATGCCATCCTGCGACGCGAGAGGTCGCAACGCAGAGTCTGCGCCCTTCAGGCTCTGAGGTTTTTGATTCTTGCTTCAGCAAAGACCCGCCGCCCGTCCGCAGGCTGAAACTCCAGGCCTTTCCACCCCGGTCTTACGGAAACAGCCCGCGCAGCTTGACGGCTTCGGCCACGCGTCCGATGCCCACCATATTCGCTGCGGTACGCATGCTCACCTTGCGGTCCACCTTGGTCCTCAGAACTTCGGCAATTGCGGTAAGCATCACGCGTTCCAGCCGGTTATAGACGTCCTGGGCTTCCCAGAAAAGGTGCTGCTCGTCTTGCACCCACTCGAAGTAGGAGACCGTCACCCCGCCCGCATTGCACAGGATGTCCGGGATCTGGAAAACGTCTTTCTCTTGCAGAATTCTGTCCGCCTCGGGCGTCACAGGACCGTTTGCAGCTTCGGCCAGGATCCTGGCCTTCATCTGCGGCGCGTTATCGGTGTCGATGGCGTTCTCCAGCGCCGCCGGGACCAGGATTTCGCATTCCATCCCCAGCAGTTCCTGCGGCTGAATTTCCTCTGCGCCCGTAAAGCCACTCACTCGGCCTGTCTCCTTCTTGTGCTCGATCAGCTTCGGTATGTCGAGGCCGTTTGGGTTATAGATTGAACCCCGCGAATCGTTCACAGCGATCACCCTGGCCTCGTGACTGTGGAGAAGTTGGGCCGCAACAGACCCGACGTTCCCGAACCCCTGCACGGCCACCTTCGCGCCCTTGAGGGGTATTTTCAGGTGCTCGCAGGCGCTCTGGATGGTGAAAAAAACGCCGCGTCCGGTGGCCTCATTGCGACCGAGCGACCCTCCCAAACCGATTGGCTTGCCGGTAACCACCCCCTGCACCGTATAGCCCTGGGTCATGCTGTAAGTGTCCATGATCCAGGCCATCACCTGCGCGTTGGTGTAAACGTCGGGCGCAGGAATATCACGTTCAGGCCCGATCAGCGGGAGGATCGAGGCAGTGTAACGGCGCGTCAGCCGCTCCAGTTCCGCCTGTGTCATCTCTTTCGGATTGCAAGCCACCCCGCCCTTCCCGCCGCCGAACGGGATGTTCACCACGGCGCACTTCCAGGTCATCCAGGTAGCCAGAGCTTTCACTTCGTCCAGGGTCACGTCGGGATGATACCGGATGCCGCCCTTGGCCGGACCCCGCGCCGTGCTGTGCTGCACGCGATAGCCCTGGAAGCGGTGGATTCGCCCGTCATACATCCGCACCGGCAGACTCACCTCCAGCACCCTTTCCGGATACTTGATGATTTCTCGCGTGTCGTGGTCCAACTCCAGCGCGTCCGCCGCCATGTCAAAATTCTCCAGCGCAGCCTCGTAAGCGTTCTTCTTCACAGCTTCAGCTACTGCCATGTCGCGCTCACCTCCTTCTGATTACTGACCCGTGCCGGGACCCGGCCGAACTGGTGGG